>SOHS01000160.1 GCA_004377135.1 Dehalococcoidia bacterium
GCATGAGCCAGCGGGATATTGAGTATCAGGAGAAGGTGCTGGAGCGGATACTGGAGGAAACCGGGGGCTGGAAAGTCAAGAAGTGGCTGGAGCCGGAAATGGAGCAGTTTGCGCTATTGTACCTGCTCAGGCTGGGCAAGAAGAATCTGAACTTCGTCTATACCGGTGGTTGGATAGGCGGCTTCATGCAGGGCGGCACACCGGATTTCTTGAGTAAATACCGACAGGTCGCTGAAGATGCGACCAGAGAATACCAGGAGAAGGGATTACTGGTGGACTGCGGCGACAATTCAATGATGGGGTCCATGGGCTCCATCAGCGGCGGAGGAAACTGCGGGTGGGAACAGTTCAGTTTTTATGATGTGGCCGACAAGGTATCGACTGCCGCCGCCGTAGAGTGGATGAAGCACTGTATACAAGAAGAAGCCAGGCATAATATCCCGCCCGGGAAGGAAAGCATGTACCTTGCTGTGGGTAAAACGCACGAGGAACTGCAGCAAGATCTGGCCAAGCAGCCAGCCACACACACCTGGCAGCGTAAGATTAAACAGGCGATAGACCCTAATAATCTTGGTGACCGGATGTATCCCACTCTTGACGAGAGGTAAAATAAGCTAGACGAACTTTTTGCCTTGGAAAACTCAAGCAAAGAATAGAGCGTGTTATTTAACTCTGCTGCCTTGCGTGAGGGTGACTCTGACCTGTTTCCCTGTTTACGCCAGCGATTCGCCTCCCTTCTAACGTAGCCGAGAAATTCTCTGATGTGCCACTCTTTAAGAAGCCTGATATCGTCAGACCATGCTTGCTTTTCAGCATACCATAGGAAACGACTCAGAATGCCACGGTAGTGTTCTACCGTGTGGTGGCTTAATCCCTCGGTCTGGTGGGTAAAGAGATAGCCTTTGACCAAAGATTTGAGGGATGTACCTCGCGGTACCTCTAATTTGATTGATTTGAGCATAATTCATTGCGCGGACCCGCCCCAGAAAAGACCATGAGGTCTAAACCCTTACTTATTCATATTTAGTTTCCTAAGAGAGCCATGAGATCTAAATCTCTTGTTTCCAGTTTATGGTCGGGGTGAGAGGATTTGAACCTCCGACCTCATGGTCCCAAACCATGCGCGCTAGCCGCTGCGCCACACCCCGTATAGCTAAGTATTATAGTAGGTAAGCAGAATTGAAGCAATCAAACTTGCTCATTAGAAGAAATCAAGTTGAAAAACAGGCTACCTTTGCCTTGAGTTTGGCATATTCTTCATTTACATGCTCTTGAATTTTTTCAATCTCCTCATCCAGCAAATGACGGAACCGGCCTTGCGTCTTCAAGTATTCCTCGACCGGTTTAAGCTTGGGGCGATCAATATTTAATTTATACCGGCCATTTTCCACTTCATAGAGAGGGAAGATGCCTGTCTCTACGGCAAGCCGACCTATCTCAATCGCTAAATCAGTGGCATGTCTCCAGCCTGTTGGGCAAGGAGAGAATATATGGACATAAGCTGGCCCTTTGATATCCCCACCCTTTTTAACCTTGTTCATCAAATCGAAAGGATAGCCGGGAGAGGCTGTGGCTACGTAAGGGATATTATGGGCGACAGCAATTTCAGGCAGGTTCTTCTTCCAGGTGGTCTGGCCAATGCTCAGCTTGCCCGCAGGTGCCGTGGTAGTCGAAGCTCCATAAGGAGTAGCACTTGACCTCTGGATCCCGGTATTCATATAGGCTTCGTTATCAAAACAGAGATACAAAAAGTCATGGTTTCTTTCAAATGCTCCAGACAAAGCTTGAATTCCTATGTCAGTTGTCCCGCCGTCTCCAGCCACAGCCACACATTTGATATTCTTCTCAGGCGTCTTGCCCTTCTTCATCAAAATCTTTAATCCTGCTTCTATGCCCGAAGCTGTGGCAGCAGTGTTCTCAAACAGTGTATGTATCCAAGGAACCCTCCATGAGGTGACGGGAAGTGGCGAAGTACAGACCTCCGTGCACCCGGTAGCATTGGCAATTATTACATGCCTTCCCAATGCTTTGCAGGCAAGCCTCAGTGCCAAAGCTTCGCCACAGCCAGTACAAAACGTATGCCCCTGAGCTAGAAACTCCTCGGTTGTTACGAAGTTTTTGCCAAACTTTATAGATTGCCCCTCCATTTCTTACCCCCTTATGTCTGTTACCTTGCCTCTTATGCCCACTGTCTCATATAATTCCTCTGACCCATTTTCCGCGATTTCTCGACCCCGGTCAATAACATACTCAAAATCCTTTGCCGACATGTCCCTTCCACCTAAACCACCTATAAAACTCACAACCTTTGGCCTTTGCTTTTCATCATATAAGGTTGACCTGATTTCAGAAGAAACTGGTCCTCCCGGACCCCCGAAGGAGATACAACGGTCAAAAACGATAAGAATTTCGGCACTCTTCACCGCCTGGCGAAGTTCCTTGAATGGGAAAGGTCTCCAAAGACGCAAGTTGATAAGTCCTACAGATTCTCCTCTATCCTTCTTCGCATCTATGACAGTCTTTGCTGTTTCACTAAAACTTCCCATAGTCAGAAGCAACGTTTTAGCTCCTTCTGTTTTATAGGGTTCGACGGGGTGATAATAGCGGCCAAAGATGTCTCCTAATTCTTCGAACCCCTTAATTACCACTGCCTTGGATTTCCTGAGAGCCACCTCCTGAGCCACCTTCGCCTCCGAATATACGTCGGGCGGCGCGAACGCCCCAAGGGTCATCGGCTTATCGGGATCTAAAGCAAAAGGATAGTGAAACTTGGGGAGAAATTTATCCACTTCTTCTTGCTCTGGCAAAATAACCGGCTCTGTTACGTGAGTGAGGTGAAATCCGTCCAAATGAACCATGACTGGCAAAAGAACTCCTGCGTCTTCACCAACACGAAATGCCCAAAGAGTCATATCAAATGCCTCCTGGCTATTCTGGCAAAATACCTGGATCCAGCCGGTATCCCTGACAGACATGGCATCGGAGTGGTCTCCCCAAATACTCAGCGGTGCGGATAAAGCTCGGTTGGCCACCGTCATAACCACTGGCAGTCGCATGGCTGAGGCGACGTATAGGACATTGTGCATATATTCCAATCCTGGACCTGCAGTGGCAGTGAAAGTTCTTGCCCCTACCGCAGCAGCTCCAACGCAGGTGCTCATGGCTGAGTGCTCCGATTCAACCGGTATATAAGCTGCGTCTAATTCTCCATTAGCTACCATCTCGGCAAGCCGCTCAGGGATATGTGTCTGGGGCGTTATAGGATACGCTGCAATAACATCAACGTCAGCCATCCTGGCTGCTTCGGCAGCAGCATGTGAGGCCTCTAACCCTATTCTTTCACTCATTTTTCCTCCTCCTCTATCATAGTTATAGCCCCCTTAGGACACACTTTGGCACAAATGCCGCAGCCTTTACAGTAGAAAAGGTCGTTTTCATAGTATCCATCCTCGAGAGGCTTTATGGCTGCATCAGGACAATGAAGCCAACATAGGCCACATTTGTTACATTTTTCTTTATCAACTATCGGCCTTTGGGTCCTCCAATCTCCTGTCTCACGCAGCGCAGCATTCCCTGCTTCTGTAATCACATTGCCAACTTCCATGTCTCTCCAGGTAAAATCAGGCCCCGTTTTTAGCCTCTTCTCCGTCATTCCTTACTCCTTTATTACAATTTCCTTGTAAGCCCTTTCCACTGCCTCGATATTTCCCTTAGCCCGTGCCCCAAAGCGCTCCTGCAATTGCTCAACCAGTGATTCCATCTTGACCATCTCGGTAATTTTTAGCAGTGCGCCTATCATAGCGGTGTTAGTGATGGGCACCCCGATAGTTTCTCCGGCGATTTTCTTAGCGTTAACTGTAGCTACAGGCCACTTATACCCAAATTCAGACTTCAGTTCAGCGGGCGATTTCCTGGAATTGATGATAACCTTGCCCGTATCCTTGAGCCCTGAGGTCACATCTACAGCACGAAGCAGCCCTGGGTCGAGCACAACTACTACATCAGGCTCATAGATAGGCGTTCTGGTCCTGATAGATTCATTGCTTATCCTCAGGAAAGCAAGGACTGGCGCTCCCCTCCTCTCGGGGCCAAAGCTAGGGAATGACTGAGCATATTTCCCTTCGCTTATAGCAGCACGAGCAACTAATTCTGCTGAAGTCACTGCTCCCATCCCTCCCCGACCATGCCATCTTACCTCAAGAAGCTCAGCCATAACTTAACACCTCCCTATTATACAAAGAGATTGCTCAGTTTTGATTTCTTGTTCCATTCTGGGTATTTTTGTAGCTGCTTGATTTACCAGGTCCGGTCTCCCACTAGACTCTCACCTCACCAAATCTGTGATTTTGTGGGGCAAAATAAATTGGGCAACTACATTTTTAAACAGCCTAATTACAAACTGCCCCTGAAGGGACTCGAACCCTTGCACCTGGCTCCGGAGGCCAGCGCTCTCTCCTCTGAGCTACAGGGGCTGCTTAATTCTCACATAGTGTATCACAAACCAATTCCTGAATTAAATAAGGCATAAGCGCCAAGGATATAGAGCACGATTAAAGCGGGGGCATACCAGCTAGCTACCCGAAAAACTTTGCGCCTTTGCCGAAACCTCAGCCCGACAATAACCAGAAGGCTCATCATCACTGCTACAGCGGCAATAATAAGATGACTTTTCGATACTGCGGAAAGAATAAACCCCTGACCATAGGCAAGGTCAACCGGGACAATCATAGCAATATCAAGCATATTGGCGCCTAATATATCAGCCACTGCCAAATCTATGGCACCCATACGGAGGGCAGTAATAGCAACCACTAACTCCGGTGCCGAGGTAGTAATCGCCAGAAATAAAGTCCCGACAAATGTGCTACCCCAACCAGTAGTCTCAGTGATTTCATCACCAATGAATGACAGCCATATTCCAGCAGCAATCACTGCTGCTGCCGCCAGAGCAAATCTGATGCACACTGTTCTTGTAGTAAACTTATCGTACCGGAGAGCGGTAGTTGGAGCAGCATGCACTCTCTGCCCGCGTTCGCGTCGTAACATCCACCACATCCCCAGCAAATACAGTATAAGAATAACAATGCTTGGTATCCCTATCCAGCCCGACTCCAAAAAAGGAAATCTGCCTGCGGCGATTATGCCTGCGGCGGCAATGGCAATGAGCAATGCTCCCCAGCCAGCCGTTATCACATGCCTCGGGCTTGCCAGGGATAAGACCGGGGTACGCGAGTGAAGAATATCGAGTACAGCTAAGATAGAAAGGTTGAAACAACAGCTTCCAAGAAGCGTGCCCAAAGCTAAATCAGCCGAGTGAACCAGTGCTACAGAACTGACTGCAGTGACAAGTTCCGGCATGGTGGTAATAGCAGCAATAAGCACCAGCCCTATCCATATCCGCCCCAAGCCCGTCTTCTCGGCGATAGCATCCCCATATTGAGCTAGCTTTGTGCCGGCAAATAAGATAACGGCCAGGCAGAGAACAAACTTGAACCAAATCAAAGACTGCTCCTGTAACCTAGTAAAGTAGTGTAATCATACTACATAGGAGGGAAGCCTGCCAAGAATCATCTAATCAAGGATACCCTGTATGGTATAATTGGCTATGCAATCAAGGAGAGGTGACCGAGTGGTTTATGGTGCCGCTCTCGAAATTTGTCAGCAGTTGTCACGAACGGTCACTTTACGTTCAAATTAGAACTTTTGTGTCAATCACCCGAAACCCGTTTTGTTCGTAAAATACCAACTGGTAACAACCAGTTTCACTATGTCTATTAGCAAATTATTAGCAAAATTCTAGCTTTGGTTTATGCGTGAGACAATGACAACAAGGGACTAACAACATACCATAGCAATAAAAACAGCAACGTGGATAACAACTATATATCTAACTAGACGTGATATGGAATTTTCAGCTAGGGATTGATGTAGTGTTGAGATGTCTGTGGACAGTGAAGTTTGAGGACGGCTTGAGGCTGTATTGTAGGATTGAACAATCCGCTATTTTGCCACGCCAGAGTCAACAAGACAGGCGTTCGCGTGATTTCATCCTCACGTGTACTCTGGCAGAAAGGACGTCGCATATCTGACCCCGAATCATATTTGCCCGTTTATGTGTTTAATCGGAGTTCAGAAGCAGATATTTGTGCGGGTGCTCACATTCTAGTGAAAGTCCGTTTGCCTTTGAGATGCCGATATATTTTATTGAAATCCATGGTATACTCGAGGTCGTCAACTTCTATTTTTCTCTGACCTTTGATATCGATATTATGTATAATTAATAGCTCTTCATTGAAATGAGATGCTTGTACAATATTAATACCGGACGGTGCCCATAGGCCCGAGCCTCCCCAAAACTTAGTCCCACTAATTGTGTGAACGCCGACAGAATTACATGCAATAGTCCAGACTTGATTCGTTGCAGAACGCGACGATAAAAGCATATCCCAGAGCATCCCATAGTATGTGTCAGTATGAATATTCATCGTCGGATATTCCCTCGTACCTGTTCCCTTCCAAGATGCGACCTGCACAACTGCGTCAATTTGGTCAATCTTAGAGTATTCCTGTAACAATTGTGAAAAGCAATAATCATAACAGGTCGTAAATCCAAATCTTCCCCATTTCGTGTCTATCACGAGTCTATCATCTAGACCCGATCTGGTATAGATCTTTTCTATTCCTGGTAGCATGATTTTGTCGTAGATATAATCTTCTTTCATATAATCAACGGTTCTATTCAAGATATAGGTAGAATTGAGATATTTCCTGTGATGGCCACTAGAGCCCTTCCTAATATTATTGAAGACAATGTAGTTAAGGTCATCATCAAGCATTGGGAAAAGCATATCTGTAATCCAGTCATGGTGCCTTTCAATTACAGCTGAATTCATATAGTCCCTGCATTCCTGTTGGTTCTCCCAGAAATAACCGGACAAACAAAACTCAGGGAAAACGACCATATTAACTTTCTTTTCTTTGAAAACCGCCATCGTCTCAAGGATCTTCCTTTTGTTTCTTTCTATTCCAGGAACTACCGCATGAATATTCGCTATTCCAATGGATAGAGAGTTTTCGCCCGGGGCAAATGCTCGCTCTCTGATACTAATACTACTACTCATGATATTACCTCTATACCGCAGGTCTCATATTGTAGGCTAATCCTCTCAAAAGTACAAAGCCCTCCCTGTAAATAATCAAAATCTTATTCTTCATTCAAACACAATGGCTTATCGCAAGGGTATCGATTGGATCCAATATAGAGAATTAT
Source organism: Dehalococcoidia bacterium (assembly GCA_004377135.1). Classification (GTDB taxonomy): domain Bacteria; phylum Chloroflexota; class Dehalococcoidia; order GIF9; family AB-539-J10; genus RBG-13-51-36. The sequence goes on from SOHS01000160.1 coordinate 7,271, forward strand.
AGGATTAGTGATGCTGGGATATAGTAATGGTGACAGTGTCCCCAGGCTTAACCACAGCTGGACTTACAATTAGGTTGGCTACTACAAATCCAGCCGGGCTATTGGTCAAAACCATGATGCCTATGATGATGAAAAGCCCCACAAGCCAAGCTAACCCACCAATTAGCAACTTCTTTTTCACCGCCTTGTTCATAATAGAATCATAATCTGACTAGACTTCAAATAGGTTACCATCGTGTGATATTAAACGGGTTAGTAGAGGTCGATGGAGGTCGTTTTGATGGAGATTAAGCAGGCTCGGTCTCCCTCTCAAATATGATTAAACGTTACGGATTTACTTCAGGACACTCTTCTTGTTGGCAGGGTTAAACCTATCTTATAACTTAGTAGATTGATTATAATTTTTATCTATACAAGATGTTGATTAGGTCCGAACGAAATTATCAGAGAATAAGTTTAAAATATTTTAAAATAAAGCGTTTTTACGTTATTGTATAATCATCAAACATTTGGCACCGAACGCGACTAATAAATAGATTAGGAGACATATATAAAAATGGAAAATAAGAACCCGAAGAAGATGCGTACAATCACTCTTGAAGAGCATTATGCAACCCCGGCTTTCATGGAAGCCTCAAAACACCGTCTGAGGGACCAGGCGAAAAAGTTATCAGACCGAGGTCCGGGACCAACGCTCATTGATAGACTATGTGATCTTGGTGATTTAAGGATCGAAGAGATGGATGCCGCAGGTATTGATATGCAGGTTTTGTCGCTAACTTCTCCAGGTGTCCAGCAGATGGAGGCGGCTGAAGCAGTGGTGATCGCCCATGAACAAAATGATTATCTGGCAGATCGTGTGAAGTATTATCCAGAACGGTTCGTGGGATTTGCAGCTTTGCCGACTCCAGTTCCAGACCAAGCGGCCGAGGAGTTAGAACGTACAGTAAGTAAATATGGTTTCAAAGGGGCAGCCATCATGGGTCACACCCGGGGGCGCTACCTGGATGATGAATTCTTCAGGCCAATCCTAGAAAGTGCCTCCGTGCTCAAAGTTCCGATCTATATTCATCCAACACCACCTCCCCAAAAGGTCATCGAGGCCTCTTATACTGGAAATTATACGCCAAACGTGGCAGTATTGTTATCGACCATGGCCTGGGGCTGGCATATTGAAACTGCAATACACTCCCTGCGTCTTGTCGCCAGCGGAGCATTTGACCGTTATCCAGATCTACAGATTTTGATTGGACATCTGGGTGAAGCTATTCCGTTCATGCTTTCGAGAATTGATCAAAAATTATCCAGGGAACAGACGCATCTGGAACGATCTGCTGGAGCCTATTTCCGCGAGAACTTCTCTTACACCTTCAGTGGTTTCAATTATCTCCCAGCTTTTCTCGACCTACTACTTCAGGTCGGAGTCGACCGGATCCTATTCTCCGCGGATTATCCTTATGCGTCGATGGAGTCAGCGCGAAATTTCTTGGACCAACTCCCAGTGAGCCCTGCCGACAAAGAGCAAATCGCCCATGGTAATGCTGCGCGCCTTCTGCAGATTTAAATCAGATAGCTCATAAACTCTGTAAAATGGATAATTAGATAACATCTGTTGAGTTAATCGGACAATAAGGTCATACGTACTTATTCATATTTGCAAATGTTATTTGTTGATGCCGAGTTTGTCCAGAAGTGAATTATCAGGATTACCGGTTGATAAGTCCCAACCCAAAGCGCGGTAGTAATCATCCTTCAGCTTCTCCAGGGGAACCACTTCTCCTTTGGTTGGGCCGTCGGGCTTGGGTTCATTTAATAATCTTCCTGGCAGCGTGTCGTCTTCTCGTGTAATGCCTTCACGCATATTGAATAGCCGTTCCCGACATATAATTCTCATACCTGCTTCTTTCAGATCATCAAATGCCCAAGCTTCTCCAAATAAGGATGAGACATTCTTATCTACGGAGCCAAATACCTGCCGCCCAAATACACAGCATGGAATGGAATCTGCGATCATCTGGCCAATAGCCATATTCTTTACCTGCTCCCCTTTGCCTTCTAATTGCAGTCTTGTTCCATCATGGATTTCCACTCTAGCCACCACTCCGTAACCATGATGGCATCCTCCCCGATTGTTAATCGCAAATTGTAGGGCTTGGCCGTTGGCACCCCGGCACTCATAGCCACCAAGCTCCAGACCTTTAGCCTGTATGGCAAATGACTCAGACCCTTTAATTTCTTGTGATGCTCTTCTCACCCCTTCTGATAGCAGCAAGCCGAACCCCTCTTGACTCACTATTTTCTTCAGCATCGCAATCATCGCTTTATCGTCGCCAAACCGAAGCTCAATGCCATCGGTGTCTGTTGTCCCTATAAGCCCCTTTTCAAAGCATTCCATGGCAAAGCCAATACTTGATCCGGCTGACATGGTGTCAATACCATTTTCATCACATATCTGGTTCGCAGCAATAATAGCATCCAGTTTGTCAACCCCACAACTCGGGCCAAAGGCATAAATTGTCTCGTACTCAGGGCCATCACAGTGTGCGCCCTGATAAGGCCCTTTTTCGACCTCCATATATAGAGAACAAGGTGTAGGACAAAAGGGACCACAAGGCTTGTTCTGCCAGGTCCACTCTTTCTCATGAGAGGGGAAGCTCAGCCTCTCGGCACCTTCAAATGTTCCTCCTTGCCAGTTTCGTGTAGGCAGCAGCCCCAGCTTATTTAGTGTATCAACGCTCATGCGTGTACCGTAGCGGCGCCACAAAGTTGCCCATTGTTCGTTTTCCTTTACTCTACTCAAGATATCCTTTCTTATCTTTTCAAATCCGTCCCTGTCACCAACTTCTATCTTTCCATCTCCATAGATCACTATCCCCTTAAGCTTTTTAGACCCCATAACACAGCCTGAACCCCCTCTGCCAAAAGCACGATAGACAGGACCATCAACCATGATAGCCGCGTATCTAAGCAACCTTTCTCCGGCCGGACCAATTGCCATTGTGGCTGCCTTCCTTGCCGATAAGCCTCCCAGCATTACTCGCTGTGCTTCACCGGATTCCATACCCCACAAAGGGGTGGCGTCCTTGAACTCAACCTTCTGGTTATTTATCTCAAGATAAGTCGGAGAATCAGCAATGCCGGCAACGTCAATGGCCCATAAACCAGCCTTTCTCATTTGATGTCCAATCGTGCCGCTGGACATTGCATATAAATAGATGCCAGTCAGTGGCGACTTGGTATTAATAACTGTCTTGGAAGAATAGGACAAATTTGTACCGTTTGATGGGCCAGCAGTAAATATAAGGTGATTCTTCTCACCTAAAGGGTCAATCCGCGGGGGTACTGAGTTGTATAAAAGATAGGCTCCCAGACCTCTACCCCCTATATACTGGTTAATTATCCTATCTGGGATCTCTTCGACTCGGTAAGACCTGTTCGACAGGTCTATCCTCAGTATCTGGTTTGCCATACATTTGCTCCTTTCGTCATCAAGCGTCTCGTTGAACTTGGCTATCCAGGGCATGATTTCCTATTTTGAGTCAAGGTAGTCAACGGCCTCGAAGCAGGCGCGTGATGCCTTCACTCACCAGGTACATATAAATGCAATCACTAATCTCCTGGTCTCTGACAGAATGGCTTATGAAAACATCATGACTCGCGAATCTATAAATACCATAGTGCGGACACAAAGTCAAAGAACAGGGACTTTAATATAGGAGAGAAGCGACACCAGGGACACTTTTTTAGCCTCTGGATGCTACTTGCCTCTTTGAATCTTCCCTGTGAAGAACCGCGGGTCAAGATAAATTAGGAATACTACTAAAAGACGATGATTTGATATTCAGCACACTGGAAGGCAAGCCATTGCGCCATAACACGGTAAGCAGAGCGTGGATTATGCTGGCCGCTCGTGCTGGCCTAAAGGTTATCAGGCTTCACGATGCAAGGCATACCCATGCTAGTTTAATGCTCAAGCAAGGAGTACACCCCAAAATAGTGCAGGAGCGGCTAGGTCATGCTTCAATAAAAATAATCTCGCTACATATTCCCATGTAGCACCCGGCCTTCAAGAAGCCGCTGCGGAGAGTTTTGCTAAACTGGTGTCGCCAAAGTATAATGGGGAAGCCGAACCTGTTCAAGAGCATTATTAGCAAATTATTAGCAAAAATGCTTTATGTAAGGGCTTGGCGGCAAAAATTAGCTTTGGGAGAGGTGACCGAGTGGTTTATGGTGCCGCTCTCGAAAAGCGGTGGGCAGAAATGCCTCGTGGGTTCGAATCCCACCCTCTCCGCGGAGAGGTGCTGGAGTGGTCTAACAGGCACGCCTGGAGAGCGTGTGTCGGGTTTCCCGACCGTGGGTTCGAATCCCACCCTCTCCGCCATTAACGGCGCTGAATCAGAAGGAGGATTTAGAACCGGATTCCTTAGATTTGGATATTAGCATTTGGGGCTTCTTTGCTATACCTCATGCCGCATAGTGATACCAGGATTATTCCACTATCCTGGGAAGAAGGCAATGCGTTGCTTAGTTATGGCAACCACAAAAGAGTTGCAAAAGGTTATGATTTTATATAGGCTTACTTGGTTAAGGGATAGTATTTTGATCATGATGGCAAACCTTGTGAATTTACTTGCTGGTTCTTGAAAATCTAGGACTACCTTGGTGAAGTAACTAACAATGAAAAATGCTAAGGAAGTTAAGAAATCTGCCGGCTCAGCTAGTTCTGATTTACTTCTATCTGATCAGGGCAGCAAGGCTGAGAAATATTATCATGACCTTGTAGCTTTGAGTCGAGTCTCGGCGGCAATCAGTGGTCTACTGGACTTGGATGCTATTCTTAATATTGGCTTAGATAATGTGCTTAACATCATGAACGGGACCGTTGGAGGAATAATGCTCCTGGATGAACCTAGTCAGACATTATCCTACCAAGTCTATCACGGTCTGTCTGATACGTATGCTGAAGAAATGCGTCTAAAAGTTGCCGAGGGAATTGCCGGAAAAGTAGCTCAAAGCGGCAGGGCAATACTAGTGGAGGACATTTCCTCAGAATCAAATGCCGCTCGGATTGACCTGATAAGTTCAGAAGGTTTAAAGGCATTCATAAGCGTCCCCCTCCGAGCGAAAGACAATGTTCTAGGGGTGATGAATGTTGCTAGCCATATGTCGCATCGCTTTACCAAAGAAGATGTGCATCTCCTGCACTCGATTGGGGATCAACTTGGCACAGCCATTGAGCAGGCAAGACTTCATGAGAGGCTTAGGAAGGCACGGGAACGATTACGCAAACTTGCACGACAGAACCTTGTGGCAGAGGAGGAGGAACGGAGGAGAATTGCTCGTGAGCTACATGATGAGACCAGTCAATCTCTCTCCGGGATAGCACTTCAGCTAGAAGCGCTGTTGGAAATGTCCTCGAAGTCTGGTAATCAAGATGCTGAATTAATTGCTGGACTGAAGAAAGTCCAATCGCTGACAGTGCAGGTACATAAAGAAGTAAGTAGGGTAATTTCCAATCTCCACCCTGCTGTATTGGATACGCTGGGGTTAGTCGCTGCTGTTCGCCAGCATGCCCACAGTAGGCTTCAGCCCTTGAACATTAACGTAACAATGGAGGTTAGAGGGACTGAGATTAGGTTTCCTCCTGATGTAGAAGCTGCTATTTTCCGCGTTGTCCAGGGAGCCATTGGCAATATTGTCAAGCATTCTAAAGCAAAGAATGCTTCCATAGTGCTGGTGTATCAACCAGATGAGTTCTCGCTACGTATTAGCGATGATGGGCAAGGATTTGATGTTTCCAAACTCACCGATGTAGAGGAAAGTGGGCGAGGCCGTGGATTATTCAGTATGAGAGAGAGGATCGGCTTCCTTGGCGGCACCAGCGGTGTTGAGTCTAAGATTGGAGCAGGAACTACGCTTTGGGCTAAAGTTCCAATAGGTCAAGACATTATATATGACGAAAATAAGGGTACTGGTGACTGACGACCATGCCATCATACGCGATGGTATTTGTGCCTTGCTTTCTCTCACCGGGGATATAGAAGCAGTAGGTGTGGCCGCCAATGGAAAGGAAGCATTAGAAATGGTCAGGGAGCTTACGCCTGATGTGGTACTCATGGATATCGCTATGCCTATTATGGGCGGGGTGGAGGCTATAAGAAGGATACGTAAGGAATTTCCCAAGGTAAAAGTATTGGCGCTGACCCAATATGATGACAAAGCTTATGTATTCCCAGTGATTGAAGCTGGAGCCTCTGGCTTCATCAGTAAGACAGCAGCATCTTCGGAACTTACCGCTGGTATCCGCTCCGTTCATCGGGGGGATTCCTTCCTGTCTCCTTCCGTAGCGAGGTTTTTAGTCGAGGATTATCAACAAATAGCCAGTATGAAAGGAAGTCAGGATCCCTACGAGCAGCTAACGAATCGGGAAAGAGAAGTGCTTAAACTGGTGGCGGAGGGACATACTACCCAAGAAATAGCGGCTATGTTAGTGCTTAGCCCAAAAACAGTGGAGAGGCATAAGACCAATCTTATGAGCAAGCTTGATATCCACAATCGTACTGAGCTGGTTAAATATGCCCTGCGCAAGGGCATTATCACCGTCTGAGATTATTACCTCGTAGTCTTCGCGATACTACTTATTTCCCATACCCCACTAATGGGAAGCGTTATCCACATAAATGAGCGATTAACTGTAGAAAATTGCGGTGATATTTCCCTACCTTCTGGGGTAAACACCTCTATTCCTTCAGTAGACTGGTTATTATAATTTGTAGTAGCAGGCTAAAATAAGCTTCTAAAAACGTGTAGTTGGCAAGGGGGTGCAAGATGGAAAAGAACGCTAAAATTCTGCTGGTGGATGATGAGTCAGAGTTCATCGAGGATATGCGAGCTAAATTACTGGCAAAAGGTTGGCAGGTGTTTACCGCTGGTAATAGATTACAGGCAGAAGAGATAGCGCATCACGAAAAACCTGACCTGATTATTTTAGGAACAATAATGCCGCGTGGAGATGCCTTTCATTTGCACCAGTGGTTAAAACAGAACCCCAATTTCAGAGAAGTGCCTCTCATTGTGGTTGATGCCCCACCGGAAAAGCGTCTGATTAAGGGGTGGCGTATGGACGAGGGCTTGAAGCTTGAAGCCGAACAATATTTAATCAAGCCAGTCGAGTCAGATTCAGTAGTGGTCTGGGCTGAGAAATTCCTGGATAAGACACTGAGGAGAATCAAGGTACTGGTGGTAGATGACCATTCTGTAGTCAGGGAAGGAATTTGCGCACTGCTGAGTCTGCAAAAAGACATGGAGGTAATAGGTGAAGCTGTTGACGGAAGAGATGCTATTGATAAAGTGCAGCGTCTCATGCCGAACGTAGCGGTGATGGATATAGTCATGCCGGTGATGAGCGGACTTGAAGCAACGAAACGAATAACCGAGGAATACCCGGAGACAAAGATTTTGATTCTAACCCAATATGACGAAGAAGAGAACATGTTTGTTGCTAAGCAGGTAGGGGCTTACGGCTTTATTGCCAAGAGCGCTGCCAGTTCCGACCTCTTGACTGGCATAAGGACAGTAGGTGGAGGAAGATACTTCCCCCGGTCTTTTGCCTACGTGTCTGCCAACTGGCCGGAGGGTCTGGATAAAAATAAATAATCCCCTTCGGAAAGCCTTACCCCAACCTGCTGGGTTATGAAGGAGGATATTGGTTTGCAGCCGATAACCATTACTCTTGATGGTCGTGAGGTAAGTGGCTATCCGGGGACGACCATCCTAGAACTGGCGAAGGAATCAGGTATAGATATCCCCACACTCTGTCATGCCCCTCAACTAACTTCGGTTGGGGCTTGCCGTGTCTGTCTGGTAGAAGACGAACGAAATAGTACCTTATTGGCGTCTTGTGTTACACCGATAGCATCAGGGATGGTAATCAACACGCATTCCCCGCGAGTTATAGAGCGCCGCAAGACCATAGTTAAGCTGATGCTTGCCAGCCATCCTGATTCTTGCTTGGTATGCGATAAAGGCAATCGCTGCCAGCTACGCCAAATTGCCTCGGACCTGGGCATCGGATTGGTAGAGCTTCAAAGAATTCCCCAGATGGCTAGCATTGAGGAGGTCAACCCCTTCCTTGAACGGGATTTGAGCAAGTGCATATTGTGTGCCAAATGTATTCGCGCCTGCCAGGAACTAGTCGTTGAGGGTGCTATTGACTACTTTCAACGAGGATTTACGACCATACCGGCGACACTGAACAATTTGCCGCTGGAAAATTCCGAGTGCACTTTCTGTGGAACTTGTGTGGCCCTGTGCCCTACAGGCGCGCTAACTGAAAAGGAGAAAATATATAGAGGAACAACCCAGACTGTTGTCCAGACAACCTGTCCCTTCTGTGGCTGTGGCTGTAGCATTTGCCTGGAAGTCAAGGATGGACATGTAGCGCGGATCACGCCGGGCAAGGAAAGATCGGTGCACAAAGGCACGCTATGTGTGAGGGGAAGCTATGGCTGTGATTTTATCCACAGCCCGGATAGGTTGCTCAAACCCTTGGTCAAGAGTAATGGTAATTTTGAGGAACTGTCCTGGGAAGAAGCTTTAGAACTGGTAGGCACTCAATTCCAGCGAATAAAGGATGAATCTGGCTGTGACAGCCTAGCCATCCTGGGTTCCTCTAAGTGCACTAACGAAGAGAATTACCTTTTGCAGAGATTCGCCAGATCCGTGCTGGGCACCAACAATATTGATAATGGCGGTCGCTTGTATAACTCTGCCAGCTGTGTCGGCCTGGGATCTTCACTTGGCTTCCCCGGTACTACAAACTATCTTAGCGGTCTGGAACAATCAGAGCTTATATTAGTTATTGGGGCCGATCCCAGTTCCTCAGCACCTGCCGTCGGTTATGCCATAAAGCGTGCTGTCAAAAGGCAAGGTGCCAAGTTACTGTTGATAGACCCTCGACAGACAAAGCTCCTTATGTTTGCCCATCTTTGGGTGCAACCCGAGGTTGGCACTGATGTGGCTCTTATAAATGGCCTGGCCAAGGTGATTATCGACGAAGGCTTGCTGGACGAGGAATTCGTCGCCAGAAGTACGGATAACTTTGAAGCTTTTAACGAAGGCTTGAAAAAATATACCCTGGAGTATGTTGAGGAGACTACTGGTGTTTCAGGTCAACAAATTCGTGCTGCTGCTCGACTATACGCCAGGGCAAGCCGGGCAGCAATTGTCTATGGCACAGGAATCACGCAGCATGTGACAGGAACTGACAGTGTGAAGGCTCTGGCAAACTTGGCGTTGCTGACGGGCAATATTGGGCATAAGAGAGGCGGCGTCTACGCGCTGCAAAGAGAAAACAATGGGCAAGGCGCCTGCGACATGGGAACATTACCCATATTCCTCCCCGGATATCAGAGTGTAGTGGACGCCCAGGCTAGGAGGAAGTTCGAAGAAAGTTGGGGAGTAAGCTCGCCGGCTGAGCCTGGGCTAACAGCCTTGGAAATCATGAAGCAAGCAAAAAAAGAAAAGATTAAGGGCATGTACATCGTAGGAGAAAATCCTGCCTTGAGCTTTCCAAATTCGAGACTCATTATTGAGATTCTAGCCTCCATCGATTTCCTGGTAGTCCAGGACATGTTCCTTACGGAAACGGCTAAACTGGCAAACGTGGTTTTACCTGCGGCAAGCTTCGCCGAAAAGGACGGGACATTCACCAACTTCGAGGGGAGGGTACAAAGGGTGCAAAAGGCAATCCCTCCTCTGGGCGAAAGTTTGCCAGACTGGGAGATAATCCTGCGACTGGCTGACAAAATCGGGGCTCCGATGCCATATTCCTCTCCCCAACAAGTTATGGACGAAATAGTTGACACTTGTCAGCTAGCAACCTATAGCTCATATGAAGGGAATGGCCATACAGAGCCAGAGGCGCAGAGCCTGTATCAGGCTGAGTCGAGTAGCCATTGGGGAGTCGGGCGCATACATGGGGGGCAGTTCCCGAAAGGGTTTGCCCGCTTTTGCCCGGTTGCGTATGTTCCACCGACAAAGGCGAAGAAGGGCTATCCCTTTACCTTGCTAACCGGGGGTATCCCTAATCATTTCGGCACTGGCTCTAGAAGCTCCAGGTCTACGCGATTGAAGAAATTCTCCCCGGAGGCTTTTGTGGAAATTTGTGAGTCTGACGCCAGAAAACTTGCCATCACTGTGGGTGAGAAGGTCAAGGTCATCTCACCTGTAGGCGAGGTGACTACAATAGCCAAGATTACCGATACACTACGTCAGGGGATGCTTTTTATGCCAGTTTCATACCCAGAGACTCCGGTTAATGAGCTATTCGACATTGTCTTAAATTCCGAAACAAAAGCGCCTTCACTGAAAGCATGCAGCGTAAAAATAGAGAAATTGTAACACCTCGGCTTGTCTTCGACAAAAGGATGGGGACAAGCCCCCGTGCTACTTAATATAAGAATAGAAAGGGTGAGGCTTCATGAATAAAGCGAAGACCATCACAAAGGCTGACCTGGCACGAATTAATATCATCATTTCTGAATATAGTAGTCAGCAGAAGTGGGCAATGATACCGCTGCTGCAAAAAATCCAAAGTGAGTTCGGGTTTATCCCTCCTCAGTCTGTACCATTTATAGCCAGAAGCTTGGGGGTTTTCCCCAGTCAGGTACAAGGGGTGATTAGTTTTTATACCCAGCTCTACACTCAGCCACGAGGCAAAAAAATTGTCAGAGTTTGTCGAGGGACAGCTTGCCATGTGCGGGGAGGAAAGACGATACTGAAATTGGTTAAGCAGCACCTGGATATAGAAGAGGGCGAGACTACCCCTGATTTTGAATACACACTGGAAACCGTAGCCTGTATCGGCGTCTGTGCCCTAGCGCCTAATATGGTCGTTAGTGACCATGTCCACGGTCATATGAACCCCAAAAAAGTGGAGCAACTGTTTAAGCATCAAGAGGGTGAAAAGTAATATGGAAAGCCATTGCACCATTTTTATTTGTCAGGGAACAGGATGCCTCTCCAGCAGCTCTGAAGCTGTCTATGATGCGCTTAAAGAAGAAATAAAACGGCAAAGGATAAGCTATGCCGAGGTGGATTTCACTGGTTGTCACGGCTTTTGCGAGCAGGGTCCTAATGTAGTCATTGAACCTGAAGGTATTTTCTATACCCATGTCCAGGCCGAGGATGCTCCAGAAATTGTCACTTCTCATCTTCGAGATGGCAAGCCTGTGGAACGCCTTTTCTACCATGATCCGGTAACTGGCGAAGCCATACCACGCTATTCAGAGATAAACTTCTACAAAAAGCAGCAGCGTGTCATTCTGCGAAATTGCGGGCAAATCAACCCGGAAAAAATTGAGCATTACATTGATCGTGGAGGTTATCAGGCGTTGAGAAAGGCTCTTCTAATAACTTCCGAGCAGGTTATTGAGGAGATTAAGAAATCTGGCCTTCGCGGGCGAGGTGGCGCTGGTTTTCCCACCGGCCTCAAGTGGGAGTTTTGCCGTAATGCTCCCGGAGAAAAGAAATACGTCATCTGCAATGCCGATGAAGGCGACCCCGGTGCTTTTATGGACCGCTCCATCCTGGAAGCAGATCCCCACGCTGTCGTTGAGGGGCTGACCATTGCTGGATATGCCATGGGTGCCAATGAGGGCTACATCTATGTCCGTGCTGAGTATCCCTTAGCAGTAAAGCGAGTTCACACTGCCTTAGAGCAAGCCCGACAAAGGGGCTTTTTGGGTAAAGATATTCTCGGCTCAGGCTTTGATTTTGTGGTGCACATCAAAGAAGGCGCCGGGGCCTTTGTTTGTGGCGAGGAAACAGCTCTAATGGCTTCCATTGAGAGCCGACGGGGCATGCCTCGTCCCCGCCCCCCATTTCCCGCCCAATCAGGTCTGGAAGGAAAGCCTACTACTATCAATAATGTAAAGAGTCTGGCTTCCATTCCCGTTATCATTGATCGAGGGGCTGATTGGTTCGCCGGCATAGGTACCGAAAAGAGCAAAGGGACGGCTGTCTTTGCCCTCACGGGGAAGATTGCCAACAGTGGGTTGGTGGAGGTACCTATGGGCACTCCCCTATCCACCATTATTTTTGATGTCGGGGGTGGTATCCCCCGGAGCAAGCAGTTTAAGGCGGTGCAGACGGGTGGTCCTTCAGGTGGCTGTATTCCTGCCCGGTTTCTCGATTCCCCCGTGGAATATGAAACACTGGCTCAATTAGGTTCGATTATGGGCTCTGGCGGTATGGTGGTGCTGGACGAGACCACCTGTATGGTAGAGATAGCCAGGTATTTCTTGAGCTTCACTCAATCTGAGTCCTGTGGGAAGTGTGTCCCTTGCCGCCTGGGAACCAGACAAATGCTAGAAATACTGACCAGAATCACTCAGGGCAAAGGACGTGAAGAGGATATGGATACTCTGCTTACCATAGCCAAGACAGTTAAGGAATGCTCGCTCTGTGGTCTGGGACAGACCTGTCCCAACCCCGTGCTCACCACCATTGAGTACTTCAGAGATGAATATGAAACCCACATACAAGAAAAGAAATGCCCGGCTGCTGTCTGCGATGCCCTCATGATATCACCGTGTCAGCATACCTGTCCTGTAGGAATCAATGTTCCCAAATATGTGGCTCAAATTGCTGACTGTGAGTACCTGGAGGCTGTCAACACCATCAGGGAGCGTAATCCCTTCCCCGCTATTTGCGGCCGCATCTGCCATCATCCCTGCGAGGGGAGATGCCGCCGCGGGGAACTCGACGACTCTGTAGCTATCAGGGCGCTTAAGCGCTTTGCCGCCGACTGGTATTTTGACCACATTGGGGAATTACCTGAACCAGAACCCTTTCCCCTGACTCACAGCCAAAAAGTAGCAGTAGTAGGAGCGGGACCTACAGGGCTGTCCTGCGCCTACTTTCTGGCTCAGATGGGCTATCCTGTCACGGTCTTCGAAGCCCTCCCCCTAGGCGGGGGCATGCTCTCGGTAGCTATACCTGACTTCCGCTTGCCGCGGGAGGTTATTGAAAAGGAGATAGATTATATCGCCAAGCGGGGAGTGGAGATAAAATACGACACGCCAATCAATGTAAATTTCACCATAGAAGATATCAAAGATAGTGGCTTTGAAGCTGTCTTTATTGCCGCTGGGGCTCAAAAGAGCCAGATTATTGGTATACCCGGAGAATTGGAGGACATTGAGGGCTTCTACTATGGTTTGAGATTTCTCAGAGATGTGAAGTTTGGTAAGTCTATTAAGATTGGACGCAGGGTAGCTGTTATCGGGGGTGGTAATGTAGCCCTTGACTCTTCGCGCACAGCTCTTCGCCTTGGTGCCGATGAGGTGAGTATCTTTTACCGTCGGTCGCGGGAAGAGATGCCGGTAACTGAGGTGGAGTATGATGAGACTCTGGCTGAAGGCGTCCAGGTTAATTTCCTCGTCAGCCCCACCCGCCTGGCAAGCGATGACTGGAAAGTGACCGGTTTACAGTGTGTCCACATGAAGCTGGGTGAGCCTGATGCCGGTGGACGCCGTCGCCCAATTCCTGTTCCTGGCTCAGAGTTTTTTGCTCCAGCGGATACCGTCATTGCTGCTGTGGGGCAGGCTCCAGACCTGTCGTTTTTACCCCCGGATAGTGCTCTTGAGCGTACTCGGTGGGAAACGCTGGCGGTTGATGAAAACAAATTAGCTACTAATGTTTCCGGGGTCTTTGCTGGGGGGGATTTTGTCTCCGGGCCGGGCATGGTTATAGAAGCTATTGCAGCTGGCCGGAGAGGGGCCATCGCCATAGACAAATATCTCCAGGGCGATACCTCACGGGTCGAGATGTACGACCTGAAGCCCAGCGTCATTGAAGAAGAAGTAATTAGAGAGGAAGAAGAAAGCTGGGAACCACAATTCAGGCCGGAAACACCCCATCTCCCTCTCCAGGAGAGGAAAGGTAGCTTTAAAGAGATAGAACTGAGCCTTTCTGAGGAGAAGGCGAGACAGGAGGCTAAGCGTTGCTTAAGATGCGACTTGGAAAAGTAAAAATAAGCGTTTACCAGATGTCATTGCGAGGAGCGTTAGCGACGAAGCAATCTCGACGGTTGATGCTTAGATTGCTTCGCCTCGCTCGCAATGACTTAGAATTTCGAGTTTGTATTTTTGACGTGGGAGGTCAGGCATGAAATCTATTACTAAACAAAAGACTTTTGAGGAAATCGAACAGCAGTTAGACGGGTTTGACCGGGTGTATATTGCTGGTTGTGGCACATGCGCCACAATGACTAAAACTGGTGGGCGGGAAGAGGTCTTGGAAATGAGGGAGCGTCTACAAGAACTGGGCAAGTTAGTCACCGGCTGGATAGTTATCCCTACCGCCTGTGATGAGATGACCGAAGTAGCTGTTAAAGAAAATAATGGAGCCATTCAGAATGCCAAATGTATTCTGGTCATGTCCTGTGCTTTAGGAGTGCATAAGCTGAGTACCTATATTGACAAGCCGGTCATTCCAGCCCTGGATACTCTTTTCATAGGCGTCGAGGATGGTCCGGGCTGTTTTCAAGAGGTTTGTGCCCAGTGTGGTCAGTGCGTCCTGGGAGAGACTGCTGGCATCTGTCCCCTGACGGCATGTCACAAAGGTTTGCTGAACGGCCCATGTGGTGGCACCGACAATGGTAAGTGCGAGGTGGATAAGGAAAAGGATTGTGGCTGGACTCTCATATATCAACGACTAAAAGAACAGGGCCGGCTTGATTTGATGCGTAAGTATCATTCCCCCAGAGATTGCAACGTGGCACCCAGGCCGCGAACGGCCAGGATTACATGAAGGAGGAGCTATGGCACCGAGTTTTAGGGAAGTTCTCAAATCTGATAAATTTATAATAACCAGCGAAATCGGTCCACCAAAGGGGACGAACATTGAGAAGATGCTCCACCATATTGACCTTCTCAAGGATAAAGTAGATGCGCTGAACGTCACTGACCACCAGAGTTCCGTAATGCGCTTTCCCTCCATTGGTGGCTGCCTGGCCATCAAGGAGAAAGGTGGCGAGCCTATATTACAGGTGACCTGCCGCGACCGTAATCGCCTTTCCCTTCAAGCCGAGCTTCTCTTCGCATACACCAGAGGCATAAGAAATGTCCTCTGCCTAACTGGAGATGCTGTTTTAGTTGGCGACCATAAGGAGGCCAAGGGCGTTTTCGACCTGGATTCAGCACAGTTGCTGAAGACAATTCGACAGATGGAAGCGGGCAAAGACCTGGGAGGGAATGAACTCGACGGGGCTGTGGAGTTCTGTGCCGGAGCCATAGTCACACCTGAAGCAAACCCGATTGAGCCTCAGTTAATCAAGTTTGAAAAGAAGATTGAAGCCGGTGCCGAATTCTTTCAGACGCAAGCCATCTATGACCTGGACAAATTTGCTAAGTTTATGGAATATGCCCGCCAATTCCCGGTCAAGATATTAGCTGGCATTATTCTGCTTGTGTCAGCCAGGATGGCGAAATATATGACCGAAAATGTCCCGGGCGTCTCTGTGCCCCAGAACTTGATTGACGAGTTAGCGGCTGCCCCCAAAGGCGAGGCAATCAATAAAGGTATAGAAATCGCGGGCCGGATGATTACCACTCTGGAAAAAGAATCAATATGCGATGGAGTCCATGTCATGGCTATAGGCCGGGAAGAGGTGGTGCCGGATATCCTGAAAGCGGCTGGACTCGCTACCTAGTACCCCATGTAGCTAGTAGAAAAGGCAGAGACCGCTTGCCTCCTTTCAACCTCCAATATTATTTCTCTATCTTATATCTTGTCAATACTTAATTATGTTAATACTAATCCGGAAAAACGCTTGGCAATGTGCGGGGGGTGATACAGTATAAATTAAGATTTTGAGCAACTAAATTATTACTAGTGCATTATATTTATTGAGGTATGCTTAGTTTTTCCATTGGCTAATATGGATTTAAGCGAAGAATATGAGGCTGAAGATAAAGGATAAGATATCGAAGCTTTGGACTTCTCTACTTGTTCCTCTGCCTATATTGTTCATCCAAGTAATTCCTTCATTTATATATAGAGGTATCATGTTACTCCCCGTGCTCTCATATTTTACCCGGCCCTTCGATGAGCGTTTCTATGAGGACTTAGGCTTGTTATTTCGCACTCCCTCTCATATACCTGGCTGGGCAATCGCCAGTTTTGGTTTCCTTCTCTTTATTATCGCTTTGACGAGCATGCTTAAGAAAAGAGGTGGGCTCCTGACTTCAGGCCTATACGGAAAGGTCAGGCACCCTCAATATCTCGGCTTTATCGTGATGACATGGGGAATCTCTGCAGTTTCAGTCATCTGGGAATTCCAGAGACCCTGGTTAGGCCTCTCGTCGGGAGTCTTCGGCTATTTTTCCCATCATTGGGTTGTGGTGTCGTTAGCATATGTAGCGCTTGCATTTCTTGAAGAAAGGTATTTGTTGAAAAAGCACCCTCAAGAATACAAGGAATATAAAGAAAAGGTGCCTTTCCTATTCCCTGTACCTCATCCAAAGAAAATCCCCCAACCGATTTTTGATTTGGGTATCATAATCTTATTTTCTTTCGTTCTACAAGAAATCTATCCTCGAATTATTCAAATTCTCATTTGATGATTCAGTATTTGAGCGGAGTGGTTTTATAAAAATTCTGCTCTTCGACCAGTACCCCATGTAGCTAGTAGAAAAGGCGGAGGCCGCTTGCCTCCTTTTCAGATCCTAATAGCGTTTCCCACCCTCGTATTAAGGGGGGAGTTGGTCTCTCGAAAGACGGACTTTATCGCTTTTGAACTAGGTTGCTCTCCTAGCTTTCAGAGAAATATCCAAACCCAGCGCCTCCGTTGCCCTTAAAAGAGTGCTGAGTGTGGTATTATAGTCGCCTTTTTCCAGTCTGGATATGGCAGGCTGTCTTGTCCCGATTCTCCTGGCAAGCTCCGTCTGGCTCATTCCCAGTTTGCTCCTGCGCGCTATCAGGATTCTTACCATATCGTATTTGGGCTTCAAAGCCTCATATTCCTTTCGGATTTCAGGCTTTTTGAGAAGCTCTGCCTCAAATTCGTCATAGTTCGTAGCTTTTTTATTTACCATTCTTTACCCACCTAAAATACTTATTACAATCTATAATATAACATATAAGTTATAATGTCAATACCCTGTCAGAATTCCAGGGACACCATACCAATTAGGCCTACTACAAATTAGGATTATGTACCCAGAATACCAAAGGATATGTTAAGATGGGCGAAGTGGACCTCCCACTGTGGCGTGATTTCAGCAACATCTTGCTCGAGGAATAATTATGTCTCTAACAAGATTCATCAAGGATGTACTGAGGAAGCCTGAAGCAATCCCAACCCCTGGTGCCATATTCTACAATGCGACAGTGGCAAAAGTTCTTCGAAAGCCTGAAACAAAGATAGCTAATGACATAGTGGAAAAGATGGGAAACGGGACTATTCTTGATTTAGGTTCGGGAACAGGCTATTTGTCAATAGAGATTGCAAAGAGGTCACCCGGCCTGCAGGTCTATGGCATCGATCTCAGCAGGCAAATGGTCAAGATTGCAAGACGCCATGCAAAAGGCGTTGATAATGCTCGATTCGTGTTTGGCAACGCGGCCAAACTCCCTTTCAAGGATGATTCGATAGACCTTGTGATTAGTACGGGCGCTTCGCACCATTGGAAGACACCACGCATGGTGTTTGATGAATGCTATCGTGTTCTAAAAACCGGCAAGGAAGCCTGGATATACGATGGGTGTCCTGAGGTTTTCAACAATCGGGCTGATAGAAGAAAACTGAACGAGAAATATGGGTTCCTGGTTGGCCGACTCGGGCACAGAGTCTCTACACTACATGGTTTCACCAGGGAAGAATACCAGACCATGATTAAGGACATGCTGGAGCAAACGGCATTCAAAGGCAGCTACCAGATGGCGCTAACAGATATCTGGATGAAGATTACGCTTAGGAAACGGAAGTGAGCACGTTTGCTGTCTCACAACTTTTAATTATCTAATCAAGCCTGTTGAGCCTGATAACCTAGAGAGACTAATCCGAGAGACTCTCCTTAAACTCAAAGGTAGGCATTAGAAGAGCGAGGGCTTAATTTTATTCCGAGGGATTATAGGGGCACATCCCGGTTACTCGATATACCTCAATAGGTGCTGACTTCCCCTTAAGCCTCTGTGCCTCGAGTTTCTCGGCCTCTATACAATCCTTTGTTTGATTGTACGTGTCAGCACCGATCCAGACTTCACCACCGGGAGCGCTGCTACAAATGCGTGAAGCAACGTTAACAGAATCTCCGATGACGGTATATTCAGTGCGTCCAACCGAGCCTATATTGCCGGCTAAGGCTATACCAGTGTTAATGCCAATGCCGAATTGCACCAGGATTCGCTGGTTATCGCTTTGCTGCAATTCAGCAATTTTTTGCTGTGCTTCCCACGCTGCCTGCACTGCCGACAATGCGTGCTCTGGTTGAGATTGCGGCGCGTTCCATACAGCCATGATGTTATCACCGCCAAACTTGTTAACTATACCATCGTGCTGTACTACTGCATCGGTTACAGCTGATAAGTAAGTATTGAGCATTTCCACTACAGCTTCAGGGGGCAACTGCTCACTTATCCGGGTAAAGTTACGGATATCAGCAAAGAGAACACTTACCTCCCTTTGCTCGCCCCCGAGGTGAAGTTCCCCAATATCAGCCCGGTTAACTATCTCCCTGGCTATTTGGGGCGAAATATATCGACCAAAAAGCTCTTTAACAAACCGTTTATCCGACTGCTCACTAACAACCATATAAACAACATTACCGACATAGAGTACTGGAAGTAGCAACAGGGGATAAAATAGACACAGGATATATCCTCGGTCGAAAGCAAAGAAGCCGACTATCAGGTAAGCAACAAATAGGCCTACCGTTATTCCCGCTCCTTTAGCTATATCGGTCCAGTACCAGGTCCCGCAACGGGGCAAGGCAAAGGCAGTGATGCCAATTAGCAGCAGCATAATCATTAATGTGACGATGGGGCCAGGCTCTGTTAAGAAGCGCTCTGTGAGGATGGTATCCATGGCACCAGCGTGTATAAAAACTCCGGGAACATTGCTGACTGAAGTGGGGATTGCCCAGGTGTCAGGTTCACCAGTAGCGGTCATCCCGATCAATACTATCTTGTTGTTGACTAGCGACGGGTCAAAGTCGCCACTGATAATATCGCCATAGGGGACATAGGGTCGTTGTCTAAAGTCGGCGGAAAAGTTGATGCGTATACAGTACGAGGCATCAACTGGAATATCACGAGCCAACAAGTTAACCGTGCCATTTTCTAGCAGATATTCCTGCGGTAAAGTCATGGAGAAATGCCTGTAGAGTGCAGCCAGTGTCAATGAGGGATAGACCTGTCCTGAGCTTGACTTAACAATCAACGGTAGTCGCCTTACTGTGCCATCGCCATCGGGAATCACATTAGCGTGCCCAATATTACTGGCAGCCTGTTCTAGAGAAGCTATCGGCAGCAGGAAATTATCATAGGTAATCTCAGCTCTAGCCCGGGTGACAAGTTGGGTGCCAACGGCGGCCAGGACAACACTGTCCGCTTCGACCATTGCTGTCGCCAGCAATTCATCATCGGAGGAACTATCAACGAAGATGACATCAAAGCCGATTACTTTGGCTCCAGCTTGGCTTAAGTTATCGATGGCTTGGGCATGGAGACTGCGTGGCCACTCTGCCCACCGTCCATAAGTGTCAAGGGTATTGTCATCGATACCAGCGATAACAATATTAAGAGAAGGGGGTTGAGATGTGAAAAGCTGGTCTGACAACCACAGATTGATGCTATAGAATGGTTGGACCAGTAAAGCCACAAGCACAAAGAGGCAGCCCACCCCTATGATTACTAAAGTATGATAAAGGCGCTTACGTTGGCGCCTAGTTCTTCTACGCTTGGACAACGGATTGACTGTAATCTTGATTCGCCTCTAAGTATCTGTTTTTCGTCGCCGGCTTCTAATACGATCTCGCCATCATGATATACTGCTCTTATCTTGGTACAACCAAGCTAGAAAATGTATTGATAATAGCCTGGCAATCCAGCTAACCCCTTCTATTGGATAGTAAAAGAAACTGAGACGAGAGAGTCTGCAGCTAAATACCCGTAGGCAGCCTCAGCATCACCCACAGGAGCAGCTTTGATAGACCAATCGTCAGGATAACTCGTTACAAGGTACGCCTCGTTTGGAAGGTCTACCCAGACGTAATAGTAGCGTCCTCCAGCAACAGTGATGGTAGCTGGTGTTTCGTGATTAGTTCCATTCACTGGCTTCTCAGTATCTTTGTCTATAGCCCACTCACCAACGGTATCATCCCAGATAAATATTACAGCCCCCGGCCCCTGAGCTATGGTAACATTAAGACTGGCGAACGTTTTAAGGACAGTAACGGTGACGGTAGCTGTATCGGTACCGCCATTACCATCACTTATGGTGTAGGTGAAGTTATCGATACCATTGAAGCCAGGGTCTGGGCTGTAACTAACATGGTGATCATCAATGATGGTGACGTCGCCATTAGTCCCTTGAGTTACTGAGTCCACAGTCAGTGTGTCACCAATATCGGGATCGTAGTCGTTGTCCAGGACAGGGATGGTGACCGGGGTATGCTCATTGGTATCGGCGATATCATCTTTTGCTACTGGCATTAGATTAGGTGGCTGACCGGGTATCATAATGCATTGTTCCCCCTCGGGGACCTGCAGTTCCACACCCTGTGCAATGGCATATATGTTCCCTTCCAGATTAGTTGCCAATGTCGTGCCGTCTTCATATTCCAAGTGATCGAAGATGACCTGAATTCTCACGCCACTGCCCCTCACTCCCACCACGCCACTTGGTGTTTCGACCTCATAGCTAGATGCCGGGTCGAGAATCTTTGTCACGCGGCTTATGGTGTCCCCTATCATCTGCTCCAGAGTGATGGTTGTGACGCCAGTGTCGCAGGCAAGATCGAGTGAGAGAATTTCGATCTCGGTGCCAGCCTCCAGTTCCATAGTGCTGCCATCAAAAAAAGTAATTTCGGCACTGGAATTACCGCCGGTCTTTATGGTATCTCCCACTTCTAATTCCATCTCGACCTCCGCTTCTGTCCAATCATCCGTACCTGTCTTCATCACGGATACTTCCCCCTCGGTTATCGAAAGTATAGTAAGCGTCGAAGGACATGGCGAACCCCCGCCACAGCCGACTAAAGCTGAGGCCACTAGAATAGTCAGAGTAAGTATTAACAGCAATTTTTTACGCATGGTAGGCTTTCTATAAGTGCTGCGGAGGGTTTTACTAGCAGCATAGGCTTCTGAGGATATATATTGTTTATCTGCAATGCTTTACTGGCACGCAACTTGTAATTTCTCTCAGCTAATTTTTTAAATTTTTTAGCTACTGAGAGGTATTAATAATAGTCCGGCAACCCAGCTAACCCCTTCTAGTCTTAAGTAATTTCACCAAAATGAACCGGGTAGTTAGAGCCTGCGGCTGCATATCCATAAGCAGCACCAGCATCACCTACAGGAGCAGATGTGATAATCCAATCCTTAGCCTTAGGCCAGTTCTTTACATAGTACACGGTGCCTTCCGCCTCTACCCAGACATAATAATAGTGTCCTGCAGCAACAGCAATGGTATTAGATGTCACGTGATTCGTCCCATCTACTAGCTCTTGAGTATCCACGTCTGTAGCCCACCCATCAGTGGTATCGTCCCAAATAAATATTGAAGCCGTCGGCCCCGTATCTATTTGAACATTGATAGTGGCAGGCGTTTCAGTGACAGTAACGTTGACGGTGACGGTAGCCGTATCGGTACCGCCGTTACCATCGCTGATGGTGTAGGTGAAGCTATCGATGCCAGTGAAGTTAAGGGCCGGGGTGTAGGTGACATTGCCGCCATTATTGATGACTGAGCCGTTAGCCCCTTGAGTTACTGAGTCCACAGTCAGTGTATCACCGTCGACATCGGAGTCGTTATCCAGGACATCGATGATAACGGGGGTATCCTCATCGGTAATGGCACTATCGTTTACTGCTACTGGCGGGTCGTTGACACCATTAACAGTAATGGTCACAGTGGCGGTATCGGTACCGCCATCGCTATCGGATACCGTGTAGGTGAAGCTGTCCGTGGTTGAGCTGCCAGCCTGCAGATACTCGAATTGTCCATCAGGGTTATAGGCGAAGGAGCCATCTGCATCCCAGGCATTGACTGCACCTACAGTCCCGCTCGTATCCAGTGCGGTTACAGTCAAGGTATCGCCAACATCGGGGTCGGAATCATTGCTCAGGACTCCCGGAGCGGCAACAGTTACTGGGTTGTCCTCATCGGTAGTGGCGGCATCGTCCTCTGCCACCGGGGGATTATTCACGAGCTCAGGCTCCTGACCGGACGCAATGATTCCTGTTCGCCCCTCGGGTATCGGCAGTTCCACGCCCTCCCCAATGGCATATATATTCCCTTCTTCATTAGTTATCAAGGTTGTGCCATTTCCGCCAACCGTAACTATCATAGTACTACCTCTCACCCCCGCCACACCAGTTGGTGTTTCAATTTCGTAGCTAGATGCTGGGTCGAGAAGCTTTGTCACGCGGCTTATGGTGGTCCCTATTGTCTGCTCAAGAGTAATGGTCGTGACGCCAGTGTCACAGGCAAGATCGAGTGAGAGAATTTCGATCTCGGTGCCCGCCTCCATTTCCATAGTGCTGCCGTCAAAAAAAGTAATTTCGGCACCAGAATCATCGCCGGTCTTTATGGCATCTCCGATCTCTAATTCCATCTCAGACACCGCTCCTACCCAATCGTCCGTACCTTCCTTCATTACGGACACATCACCCTCGGTTATGGAAAGTATAGTAAGCGTTGAAGGACATTGCGACCCCCCACCGCCGTCACAGCCGACTAAAGCTAAGGACACCAGAATAGACAGAACAAGCATTGACAGCAGTTTTTTACGCATCGTAGGTCTCCTTATAATTTCTCTCAACTGATTTTGACTTTTTTAGCTGCTAATGTGATAATCCAAATAGCATTGGATAGTACATTAGTACAATGTACTAAAGTACTATATTATATTATGGTACAAGCGATATGTCAATAGGGTTTTACTTTGGGAGCGGAAGGGGTCCAGCGCAGCAGAAGTAACCTTTCACCAGGCTGTAAGTAGAGGGTGTTACCAGTGTCTGAGTAGGTGGTTGAAAAGTCGGCCGCTGCCGTGCGGGGAGGCCGTATCTCAGCTACACTGGTGTTGTCCAAGTCGGTGTCCGTATGCACATGTTTGACATCATTAGTCGATACCATTAATGGTAATGGTTACGGTAGCGGTATCGTTGCCGCCACAAGCATCGGATACCGTGTAGGTGAAACTATCGGTGGTTGAGTTGCCAGCCTCCAAGTAGTCGAATTGTCCATTAGGGTCATAGGTGAAGGCGCCACGCGGGCCCCAGGCGATGACTGCACCTAGAGTCCCGCTCGTATTTACTGCGATTACAGTCAGGAGATCATAGACATCGGGGTCGAAATCATTGAACAATACTCCCGGACGAGTAACGGTCACCGGGTGAAACTCAGCGGTAACGAAGGCATCGTCTTGTGCCAATGGCGGTAGGTTCGGGGGCATCAGCTCAGGCGGCAGGCCAGGTATAATAAGGCCTCTTCGGCCCTTGGGGATCAGCAGTTCCACACCGTGCGCCCCGGTCCATACATCTCCTTCCTGATTAACTATCCAGGTTGTGCCGTTTCCGGTGACACCAACTACCGTAGTAGCAGGTCTTGCCCTCATACTTGTCACACCGGATGGAGTTACAGTTTCGTAGCTAGATGCGGGGTCAAGGAGCTGTGTCAAGCGGCTTATCACGGTCCCGATTGTCTGCGTAATAGTAACAGTTGTACCGCCAGTATCGGTGGAAACATCGAGTGAAGTAATCTCGATCTCGGTATCGGCCTCTAATTCCATAGTGTTACCATCAAAAAAGGTGATTTCAGCGTTAGAATTATTGCCGGTCTTCACAGTGTCTCCGACTTCTAAGGACATCCCAACCTGCCCTTCCGTCCAACTGTCCGTACCTGCCTCCATCACGGATATGACCATGGCAGAGAACAGAGTAGACGAGATGGCAGGCTTATCCAAATTCCGGCAAAGTTACCGGAAATCCGAGGTCATATTTAAAGAAGGAAGCACCGGCAGTGAAATGTATCTCATCCATAGTGGGAGGGTACTGCTCTCGGTTCGGCAGAACGAAACTCGAGAGGTCCCGTTGGTTGTCCTCAATCCCGGTGGTTTTTTCGGTGAGATGGCTCTGGTGGATGACTCCCCACGGTCAGCTACTGCCTCGGCTGTCGAGGATGACACCGAGTTAATTGTCATGGATAGGGCTAGATTCCTGTTTATGGTGCGACAACAGCCAGAATTCGCCCTTAGTCTCATGCACACTTTGTGTCGGAGACTAAGAGACATGGACAAACGATTACCTCCTGAAGGAACCTCACCGTGAAAGAGAAGCCACTTAGCCCTCGGGTGCAAACTAAGGCTGAAGTGCAACCAGAGGCATCCAAAGTAGTTGAGCTGATGCCAGGAATATACCAACTTCGTGGCGAAAAGCCCGGGAGTCATGTCTATTTTATCAAGGGCGACACCAAGAATGTTCTTATTGATACCGGGGTTGCCGGCAAATTCCCCGTTTTAAAGCGTCGGTTTACTGAATTAGGCCTGCGTGTAAAGGATGTAAATCTGATTATATTAACGCATGAACATTACGACCATATTGGTGCTACCTCCTTCTTCCATCGGACTGCTGTAGTAGCTGCACACCGTTTAGCGGCCAACAAACTGGAGTTACAGGATGAATTTGTCACCTTCAGAAAGTACAAGGACCAACCCAGTAAGCCCTTCTGGGTAGATATCTGGCTGGAGGATGGTACTATAATTGACCTTGGGAATTATGAACTTCAGGTAATACATACACCAGGACACACCTCGGGTTGCATCTGCTTATATGAGCCAAGAGCGAGATTGCTGTTCACTGGCGATACAGTATTTGCTGGAGGTACTCTGTCCGAGATAGCTGTGGGCGGTAACGTCAGCGATTATGTGAATTCGGTCCGGCGTTTGAGTAATCTAAAAATTAAGCAGCTTTACCCTGGTCATGGTAAAGTATCCAGCACACCCGATGAAGACTTGCCCAAAGCCATAATATATGCCCAGACAATGCTTGATGACTGCAAGACTTTTTTTGAAGCTTTCATAAAGACTAGAAAACCGCAGGACAAGCTTGGATCGGCTTTTGGTTACTGGACAGAGGTCCAGGATTAAGAGAAATAACCCCTTAACTAAAAGTCGCCTTTTTTATTCTCAAGTAACCTGTGCCTTATAGATAGCTGCGTATTTCTACTATAGGATAAGCTCTTCACCCTCGTGAGCAATATCAATCGAGGTCCCCAGCGACTTGGCTACTTCTCTGACTTCTCTCTCTATCTCAGGCTCATGTTGTGGACTCACGTGAATTACAGCCACCCTTGGCAGATAATTATTTACTCGACGGAACTCAATCAGTTCCTCCTTGAGCATCTCCGGACAAAGATGACCAGCATCCTTAGCTGCATTAGCGAGATTGTTGGGCCAAGTTACATCAGTTATTATTAATTGCGGAGATATGTTGCCCCATATGGAGGAAAGCCCGGGACCGGTATCGCCCGTGTAAAATAAGGTTTTTCTATCTCTAGAAGTTATTTCAAAGCCCACGCCATCAAGATTATGTCGCATAGGCACTGCCAGAATATCATAGCCTTCTATTTCCTGCCGAACAAGAGGCTCCACCGAGACTAATTGAAGTGTTGCCTTTCGCAAAAATGAAGCCTCGCTGGTAAATTTGGGGTAGACTACGTCATCAATCAGGTGTGAGGAGAGAATCTCAAGGGTCTTTGAGGTGGCGATGACTTTGGTAGTGCGGTCAGAATTGTTAAAGGCAAAAGCGGGGATCGCCCTGATATGGTCGTAATGACCATGAGAAAGCAATATCGCCTTTATCTTCTTCTGCTCGGGGAAGGTCAGTTCTGAAACCAGGCTCCCGGCATCTACAGCGAGGACATCATCAATGAGGAAAGACACGAGCCTAGTGTTTTTGGACTCCGCATTATGTGTCCCCAGGAATCTTATTATCATTGAAATCACCTCGTTGCCATATCATTTATTGGTCTTTAATAAATCCGGCTAATTCACATCTTCCTTCGATGGTAGTCATAAAGACCAGTGTGTTCCCTGGCGTAACGGCATAATTTTTTTGATGGGTCTAGGTCAAATGTAGCCACCTTTGGCTTTTCCGAGGTATTAGGTGGTCTGACCACTTTATTTCCAATACAAAATCGGGGTGAGAGGATTTGAACCTCCGACCACCTGAACCCCATATAGCTAGTAGAAAAGGCAGCGACCGCTTGCCTCCTTTCTGAGAGAGATCCTAGCAAATATTAACCGGAGAGGTCAATGCGCTACTAGCCATTTGCCGAGCGCAACAATCCGATATTCTGCATTGCTAGATAACGAAACAGGTTCTGGTGCAACAATCAAGCCTATTATCTGATTCTTTCTCAGCTATACTCTGAGCCTCGGAGTAGTTGTCTCGCCACTCACACTAACATGGGCAGGGGTGAGGCTCAATTCAGGTCCCAGCCGCCGACATCGCACTGCCCGTCGTCGTTCTGTCCCACAGCCACCACCTGGCCGTTCGCCCTAAGTCCCACGGTATGATAGCTGCCTGCGGTGACCTGGACTATGTACGGCCAGCCGCCGACATCGCAGTGCCCGTCATAGTGCCACCCCGAGG
>SOHS01000012.1 GCA_004377135.1 Dehalococcoidia bacterium
CGCTAGACTTGCCTGCCTCGATGTCCTTAACATGCTTGACGAATATATCTTTAGACTTTTTCAAATCTGTCCCCCTTCTTTTTCCAGGATTTTACGGAGTTTGACCAGTGCCCGGTGCAGGATAACCCTGATATTTCCTTCTTTTTTCTTCAAAAGAGATGCGATTTCAGTAAACTCAAAACCCTCGATAAAACGTAGCATGACGACCTGCTGTTCATCGCCGCCAAGCTGTAAAATCGCCCTCCGCAAACGCTGTTGTTCAAAACTGGCCTCGGCTGTCCGTTCCGGGCTCGGTGCCGAATCATCAGCCAGAATTTCAGCTTCGAGATATGCCCTGTCCTTTCTAGTCCGGTAAAAATCTACCACCAGGTTGTGGCTGATAGTCATCAGCCAGGCAATAAATGGACTAGCCATTTTTTTGTATCTGCCAATTGCCTGCCAGGCCTTGAAGAAGACCTGCTGGGTAAGGTCCTCGGCGTCCGCTTCATTGCCTACCCGGTAATAGATATGCCTATATACCCTGTCAACGTGCATGTCATACAGCTTCCCGAAAGCCTCAGCATCATAACCGATAGCTCTCTGAACCAGCATAGTTTCATCTGATGTTTGTCCTTCAGAACGGTTCTGGTTCACTCCTTTACCTCTTTTAACGAATAAGCCGCTGAAATGTTACAGAAAGCCTTTTATCCAAGAGTTGTTTATCAAGAGTCTGTAGATAACTATGCCATGTCAGAGAGAGCACAAGCAAATTTGAAGTTGTCAAATATACATTATAGACGATTGTTCAGTCGGGACTACCTATGATAGCTTGAATAACTCACGACTGCTGGCATCATTTTACTTTCTTCCGATGTCTATCGTATATCATATCTTTCATGACGCCTTTAGACAGGACCTGTCTAATACCGGACAGATTACGAATTAGCATGAAAACGTCGATAGCCAAGGCATAGCGTACCAGAGCCAGCGAGCCTTCAAACAACCAGGCAAACAGAGGCAACAGGGCGAATCCAATGAATATAGCCGCTCCAAATTTACGAGTAGTAAAGAACGGAATAGCTATTATTACCAGCGTAACGAGCATTGACAAGGGGGTTAGCACGAGAAAGATACCTATAACGGTGGCTGAACCTCGGCCACCCCGGAAACCTGCGAACACTGGAAAATTATGTCCTACTAGAACCGCAAAACCAGCTCCAAAGACCCAGAGTTCCGAAATGTTTAGAGCCTGGGCAATGAGTATAACCCCCGCCCCCTTCGCGATATCAAAAAGACCGACAAAAACACCTTCATGAGTACCAATTTCGCGCATGACATTGGCGCCGCCCATGTTACGTGAACCGACGTTCCGAATGTCTATGCCTTTCCTTATGCGAGACACGATGTAGGCTGTAGGAATGGAGCCCAAAAGATATCCGATTATTATGCTTAGAATCCCTAGTGGCATGTCTTCACTCAGCTAGGTGACAGATTCTCTATCTCCAAGCACGCTAAGCATAATGAGACCAGGGCCTGTGTGTGTGCCGATAACAGGGCTTGTACGCGAGAGGTAAATAGGAACATGAGGATACTTTGAGTAAAACCTCTGGACCAACCTGTTGGCCTCGTCTAAGTCACTGGCATACTCTACAGCTAACCCTTCAATTTTGCCAAAGCTTGTGGCAAAGTTGTACAGATAGTCTATCGCCTTAGCTCGGGAGCGTTCCCGAGCTAAGGGATACGTCTCGCCATCCTTCATGCCGATGATCGGGTTTACCTTGAGTAATGAACCAAGAAAGGCTTGCGCTTTGCCGATGCGCCCGCCGCGTTCCAGGTATTCAAGGGTATCAAAGGCAGCACACATATCTACCCGGCGTATGGTGTGACGGGCCACATCCAGCACTTCATCAAGGCTAGCCCCACTTTGGGCTGTTTTAGCAGCAGCGATTGTTATGAAACCCTGTGCCATAACCGCCCATTGCGAGTCCAGGACCTCCACACGACATTGCTTCTTCATCAACCCTATGGCTTGTAACGCCACTTGATAGGTAGCACTGAGCTTGGAAGTTACACTGGTAACCACTATTTCGTTTGTTTTTTCGGCAAGTTTATCATATGCATCGGCAAAAGCCGCTGGTGGCGGTACAGATGTTGCAGGTAAAACCTTGCTGGTCCTTAGCTTTTCATAGAACTGGTCAGGACTCAGGTCGAGACTATCGCGGTAGAGGTCATTGCCAAAGCGGACAACAAGCGGGACCACTGTAATCCCGAATTCTTCTGCTACCTGAGGGGGCAGGTCAGAGACACTATCAGTCACTATAGCTACATTAGGCACGGATATTATCCTCTTATCTAGATAATACCATTTTGCGGCTACATGGGACTAGAGTAGTCCGGGTCGTCTGTAGATGCGGTACTGCTTGCTCATAAACCGCGAGGGGAAATAACACCACACCGGGGTAGGCTATCAGGGCGAGAGGAGCCATTAGTCCAGCTACGATATTATCTCCAGTCAGTTAGTTCGGCCTTCAATAGCATGCTTCCCAGAGCCACTAACCATAGCGAAAAGATCATTCCCACGCCTAAAAGGCACCAGCTTAGCGTATTCTCCTGTTGGATCTCCCCGATGACCATTTTGGACAACATATAAAGAAGACCAATCCCAGCTGCTGCTAGCATAGAGTGTGCCACTACACGCCATCCTTTTCGTGTTAAAAGCTTGTTTAGCATCATCGCTCCTTCATTGCCCTTCTCTTGATATTATACTCCATGGAGAACATCCTGAAAAGAGGGGGGAAAGTTGGGTCACTTTGAAATTGACAGGTCACGATTCGAGGGATAGGATTTAATAGACAGAGAAAATCAAGACGGAAATGAGAATCCAATGCAGGCTGAGTTGATATACAATCCTTCCGGTGGCCAGGTGGTCGTCAGACACGAACTTGACGATGTGATTGCTTTTTTAAATCGCTACGGGTGGTCTGTCACCTTACGGGAAACCAGCAAGCCGTTGGAAGCGATCGAACTAGCTCGCCATGCTGTCAATAGAGGTGCCAAGGTAGTCATTGCCGCCGGTGGCGATGGCACCATCAACGAGGTAGCAAATGGACTGGTGAACACTGATGTAGCGCTGGGGGTGCTTCCTGTGGGAACGACCAACGCATGGGCATTACAGATGGGCATCCCGACCCTAAACCCCATGCTTCCAGGCATACAAGCGGTCAAGCTGATTGCTGCTCTGGAGGAAAGAATTGCACGTCCATTACCTGCCAGCTACTATCGAAAGGTGCTGTTGGATGCTGCTCGAGTGCTCGTAGAGGGACAAACCGTTGCCGTCGATATGGGCGAGCTTTCCGGTCGCCATTTTTTAATGTGGGTAGGTATGGGATTTGATGCCGCTGTCGCCCAAAGCGTACTGGTGAAAGAAAAAAGGGCTTTAGGTTCTTGGGCATACGTGTTCCCGGCAATTGAGTCAGCTTATAGATACTCCAGCACTGATGTTTGCCTGAATCTGGACGGAAAGGTCGTAAAGGTCAGCACGCCGCTAATTGTTGTCAGCAATATTCAACTCTACGGGGGCATGCTAGCGATCGGGGCTAAGGCCTGCGTGAACGACGCCAAATTAGATGTGTGTATTTTCAAGGGAGGCGGTTTCTTTACCTTTGTGCAGCATGCCATGAAGGTGCTCTCGCATAGACATCTCCAGGACCCGAAGGTAGAGTACTACCAATGTCGTGAAATAGTTGTCGAGTCAGCGCGCTCATTGCCAGTTCATGTAGACGGTGAGCCTTTTACCAGGACCCCGGTCGTCATTCATACCGTGCCCTCATCGCTGAAGGTGATAGTGCCGAAGACAGCGCCGGCTAACTTATTTAGCCCGCTAACCTGCTCT
>SOHS01000028.1 GCA_004377135.1 Dehalococcoidia bacterium
CAAGGGAGACACCTTCGACCAGAGTGCCTCCCCAGGTTTCATCCACATCTGGGGCCTGCCGGTGAGAACCCAGGCCAAGGTGCAACCAGAACCACCCGAGTAGCGCTATTCGAGGGACATAGTACCTAATTTGTAGTAGGCCTAATTATTATGCCGTCCCTGGGATTCGCTAGTCCAGACTGAAGAGAGGATACCGATCGGTGGTCAACAGAAAAGCGTATGCAGCTACTCTCAGCCCCCATCGAGATACAGCAACTACGAAGTCAAACAGACCTCTCGGATAGCGGCCGGTAAACAGGATGGCAAACCAGGCTATCACCACGCAAACGATGGCTGCAATCGCCAAGCAGGCCAGGACGATGTAGTGCGGGATAGCTAGAAACCACTTCACCAGTGGTAACCACCGGTTAAGGTCTTTCGGGACGTCTGGATATGGGATCTCAATGTGAACCACCTGTTCTTCGTCAGTTGATGGGTACACATCTGTAAGCAGACCAATATAAGTGCAAACACGTGTGCTGAACTTAGTCAATGCTATATTCCAATCAAACCACCACCTGGGGTACTTCTGCCGGAAAAGGATCATGAGTAAGACTGGTAGAAACAAGGTACCTCCCGCAGCATATAGCCAGGTCCAACTATTCGTTGTACTCGGATCAAAGCTCCCACCACTTACCAAAACCGCAATAATAGCGATTGGAATTACTGTGAAGATCCTGAAGAACGTGGTTAACCGATTAAGAGATCTGTCCGGGTAGTCGATTGTCAAACTGGCCGGATACGCGGGCGGGGTCGGCGGCGCTTCTGATGCTTTTGACTCTTTTTTTGCCATTGTTATTGATACCTCCTTTAATGTTTTGGCCTATAATCTATTCATCCAATGCATGCTCATGCAAATTAATATTATTTTTACCGCGAATTAAAAATATTTGCAAGTGGTATTCTGGGGACATAATACTTAATTTGTAGCAGGCCTGATTGGTATGACGTCCTGGTAGTTCGCCGGGGAGAAAGGGTGACCTTCCCGTTCAAAATCAGGGAGATACTCCTCTGCTGCTCCCATTTCCTGCACCCAGCCGTTTTCTATTCCCAGGTCGGTTATTAGCTTGAGAACCGTTTCATGCTCATCAATTGTAATCTTCCGAGAAAGCAGTGGTATTCGCGATGCCCTGTGCATCGGCATGTATTGAGACATAATGCTAACCGTCACCGTGGGAGAAAGCTCCCGAACAAGCCAGGTTAGCGATTCCTCACTGTCTGCCAGCCCGTTGGGCAGAATAAGATGGCGTACTATCAATCCTTTTTGTGCCAGGTCAGATTTATCTACTACCAGGTCTCCAACCTGTCGATACATCTCTTTAATAGCCTGACGGGCCCGTGCTACATAGTACGGGGCATGCGAGAACTTCTTAGCCCATCTGTCAGAGGCATATCTCAAATCAGGCAAGTAGATATTTATGACACCGTCAATCTCTTTCAGGGAAGCGATAGAATCATAGCCATTACTGTTGTAAACCAGCGGCACTCGCAGCCCCATGGGCACCGCTTCCACAACTGCCCGCAGGAGTTGGGGAACAAAATGGGATGGCGAAACGAAATTGATATTGTGGCAGCCCAGTCCATCCTGAAGGTAGAGCATCCTTTCAGCCAGGGTGTGGCAGTCCATTTCATTTGATTTTTGCTTATTCCAGTTCTGGCTTATCTGGTAGTTCTGACAATAAACGCATCTCATATTGCAATTGCCTAAGAAAACCGTCCCTGACCCTCTGGTTCCTGAAATAGCTGGCTCCTCACCTCGATGAGCGCAGACCGACGAGACTATGGGCAGACGCCCGGAATGGCAATAGCCCAGTTCGTTTTGTAACCTATTGACCCGACACTCCCTAGGGCAGATATCGCAGGAGGCTAAGCGAGCCTCAAGTGCTTGCGCACGACGCTCCAATTCGCCAGAGTGGTATAGCGTAACGTATCTTGATGCCATAGGCGCTGAGAGCAAGTGGGTGAACGTGCCCCAACTTTACACTTTAGACGGCTGACACAGTGCTGTCAACTTTCCGCTCACCGAAAGTGGTATTCCGGGGACATAATACCTGATTTGTAGCAGGCCTGATTGGTACGGTGTCCCCGGAATTCCATTGACAGGAAATAAGAAATTGGCTCATAATCTTACTTTAAATTCATCAAGTGCTGGAGGAGACAATGAATCTCAAGCAGATGCTAGAAAGAACTGCCAGCGAGGTGCCACAGAATACGGCCATCGTCCTTGGCTCTCGCAGAGTTAGCTACCGCGAATTGGATGAGACTTCCAACAAGATAGCCAACGCCCTTATCAGTCTGGGAACAAAGAAGGGCGACCACGTAGCCATTCTAATGTCCCGTACCCCTGAGTGGGTCATAAATTGCTTTGGAGCGCTTAAAGCTGGAGCTGCCAGCGTGCTCCTTGATGCCGGGGCTAAGGCGCCCGAACTTGAGCCTCAATTCCGTGAATCCGATCCCAAAATCCTGATTACCGAAGAAAGATTCTCTCCCGTGCTGTCTTCAATTTTGCCCAATATCCCCCCGCTGAACCAGGTTCTTGAAGTTGATACAGACCCCTACAAAGGGATGGTGGCCAATAGCTCCCCTGCATCGCCCTCTGTCGATATAAAGGACGAGGATGAAGCCATCCTTTTTTACACTCTGGGCGTGCTGGGGAAGAACAAGGGCGTAGTGCATACTCACGCGTCGTTCATGTCAATTCTGCCCATAGTGGTGGAAAAATTGGAACTGGAGAGAGACGATGTTGTTTTAGGTCTGCTCCCTTTTAATTATCTTCTTGGATTTGGGTTGGTTGTTCTCATGCCCATTAAGATGGGAGCCACCATAGCAATCCTTCCTCATTTCAGTTCCAAGAGTCTGCTGGACACCGTAGAGCAAGAAAAAGCAACCATGCTTATAGGCGTGCCGGCTAGCTTTAATGGCCTGGCCCTGATAGACGAAGAGACGACTAAGAGCTATGACCTTAGTTCGTTAAGGGGGGTGCTTTCTGCCGGAGCAAAATCCTCAGCCCTTTTTATGGAAATGCTTGAGAAAAAGTTTCACTTGACTGTGTGCGAAATATACGGGCTCACAGAGTTGATAATCGTCACTATAGGTGCTATTCGTGACCGCAAATTAGGTACGGCAGGGAGGCCTCTGGCTGAGCTTAGAGTGCTGGATAAAAACGGCAGGGAAGTACCCCGGGGCAGCGTAGGGGAAGCTGTTGCCCGAGCCCCCTGGATGATGAAAGAATATTACAAGTCGCCTGAACTCACAGCCCAGGTCCTCAAAGATGGTTGGTTTCATACTGGCGACCTGGTCAAGTTGGATGAGGACGGCTACCTGGAGTTCATAGAAAAGACATCATCTATTATAGTGCCCTCGGGGGGAGTTAAAATTCTCCCCGCGGCAGTTGAAGAAGTTCTCCTGAGGCACCCCGCGGTAGCCGAAACAGCCTGTGTCGGTGTCCTTGATGATTACAAAGGGCAAATACCCACAGCTTTTGTAGTGCTTAAGGAAGGACAAAGTGCTACAGTGGACGAAATACGCAATTTTTGCCGCCAGAGCTTATCTGATTATAAAGTGCCCAAACAAATCAAGTTTGTTGACAGCCTGCCCAGGACCGGGTCAGGCCAAATAGACCGGAAACAACTCAGTGTGACAAAGGAAAGCTAAAAGGGAGGACCAAAACGTCCGCCAGGATGTTTTGCGGTGTACAGCATGGAATTCAAGGGACATAATGCCTAACTGATACGGTGTCCCTGGAACTCGCCTAGCCTACAAGACCTGCCGAAATACTAGGCAACGGGTGTTCTTTTTATGAAGT
>SOHS01000104.1 GCA_004377135.1 Dehalococcoidia bacterium
TGCTTCAATGGGGAAATAGATGCTTTTGCAATGCGAGAGGAATTGGGTATTGGTGACGAGCCTCTTGTAGTGACAGCGTTGCGTTTGATCAAGTGGAAAAGCCCAGATCTGCTCATATCAGCCTTTGCCAGGGTCTTGAAAGTCGTTCCAGATGCAAAGCTGGTTATCGCCGGCTCTGGTCGGGAAAGGGATAATCTATCTCGCCAGATCCAGAGTTTGAACATTACAAATTCAGTATTCATGGTGGGAAGACTGACAAAGGAAAAAGTCGCTCAGCTCATGGCAGCGGCTAATGTTTTTGTTTTACCCTCTAAAATGGAGTCCTTTGGACTGACACTGCTGGAGGCTTCGGCTGCGGGTCTGCCAGTAGTGTGCTCAAACGCAGGTGGGATTCCTGAAGTTTTCCAAGACGGTTTCAATGCGCTCCTATATCCTCCGGGAGATGATAATGCTATGGCAAAGGCAATAATTCGTCTGCTCCAGGATAGAGAGCTGGCAAAGACCATTAGCGCAAACGCCGTGGAAACCGCTAGCAAATTTACCTGGGAAATGACTGCTGAGCAAACACTCCAAGTTTATAAAGAGGTGTTACAAGAAAATACCCCAAGTCGCTCTCACCATTGATGTTGAGCAAGATACTTCACCCCCTTCTCACCAAATGGCAAGATGTAGAGAAAGAGTTATCATTAAGGCTCGAAGTTCTTGCTAAATAAGATGTGCCAGCTACCTTTTTATAAGAGGATTAGCTGCAGAAGAATTTTCTGGGCTTATTGCTGAGATTGCTCAAAGGTATGGAGTTTCGTGTCGCGGATATGAGTACGAATCTATCTCGAATGCGTATACGACGTGGCCTACTCACCTAATATCTGAATAGTAATCTTTCTGGACCTGGAGCGGTTATCAAAATCTACGAAAACTATCTGCTGCCAGGTGCCCAGGGTTAACCGCTTATTCACAAAAGGTATTATTAGCGAAGCTCCAAGCGTAGAAGCACGCACGTGGGAATGACCATTCCCATCCCCCCAAGTTTTATTATGCTCATAAGGAATATTTTGGGGTATCACCCTATCCCACATATTCTTAAAATCGGAAACTAGATTTGGCTCGTACTCTATGGTGGTCATCCCCGCTGTTGAACCGACTATAAACAAGGTGACTATTCCGCTATTAACCTCAGATTCCTCGACATTCTTTGCCACTTGGGAGGTTATATCGATAATATCGCAATTACCTTTTGATTGAAGGGCAATGTCTTTAGTGACTACAGTCATATCCTTACCTCCTGCCATATGATATCGTTTAACTCAAATACAGGCCCATCGCGGCATACCTGTTTTAGGCCTTTCTTAGTATTTATAGTGCAGCCATAGCAGGCTCCAAAACCACATCCCATCCTTACCTCGAGGGAAACCTGACATTTTCTCAGTTTGAGATTACTTTGCTTCGCTCGCTGTGACATCTCTGCCATCGCCTTATACATATCCGCTGGACCACAGGCATACACTTGGTCAGCCCGGTCTAAGAAATCAGGCAGAATATCCGTGGCCATGCCTTTCTTGCCTATGCTGCCATCCTCTGTGATGGTAATAAATTGGACTCCCTGATAGTTGATAGCTGTCGGCTGACAACGCTCGGTATAGAGCTGAGCAGCAGTGCTCGCTCCGTGAATTAAAGTCATCTGGTGCCGGGACGAAGCATACTGCGTCAGAAAAGCGAGCGGAGCGATGCCAATGCCCCCAGCTAGCAGCAGCAAGTTCTTTGCTCCTGGTTCGATACTAAAACCCTTGCCCAAAGGGCCTAGAATATCTATTCTGTCACGTTTCTGTCGCTGTGACAGCCAGAGGGTGCCGTTGCCCGTTACCTTGAACAGGAGGGCAATCTCTCGGGATGAAACTTGATGGACGCTGAGAGGGCGGCGTAATGTAAAACCTCCACACCGCACTGTGATGAATTGCCCCGGCAGTACTGAACCAGCTATATTGGGAGCCTCAATCCACATGAGGTGTACGCCGGGCATGACCTCCACATTAGAAACTACGGAGCACAAGGTTTGTTTCTTTGCATTTTCCATTTGGCTCTTTTGCTCTAATTTTGCCCTGTCATTTTGCGTTATTTTTCCTCTTTAGATACTCCCTGAGTGGTTGAACGTTAAATATTTGGCTACTATCTGCCAGCGCTCCTATAGCTACCCGAGCAGTATCTAATGAGGTGAAGCATGGTATCCTCTTTTCTGCCGCAGCACGCCTGATGGCTAATCCATCCTTTAGCGGAATACGCCCTCCTGTGATAGTATTGACCACTCCGCTCACAGAATTATCTTGAATAACATCAATAACGTTAGGATGCCCCTCGCTTAGCTTCTTGGTCACCATTTTTACCGGGAGTCCCATAGATTCAATCATCTCTGCGGTCCCCTCCGTGGCGTAGAGCTCATGGTGAAGGGAATACAATTGCTTAATCAAAGGCGAGGCTTCATCTTTATCCTTGTCTGCGATGCTAAGTAGCAGACTACCTCCTTGAGGAAGCATCAGTCCAGCAGCTAAAAGTGCCTTAATCAAGGCTGCCTCAAAGCTGTAATCAATCCCCATAACCTCGCCTGTGGATTTCATCTCAGGACCCAGATAGCTATCCACTCCAATTAACTTGGACATAGAGAAAACGGGAGCCTTGATACCTACCAAGTTTCGTCTCCTCCATAACCCACCTTCATAGCCTTGCTCCCGGAGGCTAATCCCGGCCATGACCTTAGTGGCAATTCTTACCATGGGCACGCCGGTCACCTTGGAGATAAAAGGCACAGTTCGGCTGGCGCGGGGATTTACCTCAAAAACGTACACCGTTGAGCGACCATTTTCCCTCATAATTACCATCTGGACGTTCATCAACCCTTTAATTTCCAGCCCCAGTCCGATTCTGGTGGTGTAATCCACCATGGCATCTACTTCGTCTTGAGTAAGATTGATTCCCGGGTAGATAGACAAGGCGTCACCGCTATGTACGCCAGCTCTTTCAATATGCTCCATCACGCCAGGAATGAGAACCTTTTCCCCGTCGCAAATGGCATCTACCTCGACTTCTTTACCCTGGAAGTATTTATCAATAAGCACAGGATGCTGGCTATCCATCTCCAGAGCCAGTGTCAGGTAGCGGGTTAACTCAGGTTCGTTGTATACGATTTCCATAGCCCGCCCCCCCAGGACATAGCTAGGGCGCACTAGGACCGGATAGGCCAGGTTCCTGGCTACATTTAGCGCCTCTTCAACGGATGTCACTCCAGCCCCCGGTGGCTGAGGAATACCTAATCTGTCCAGGAAATCTTCAAAGCGATGACGGTCTTCAGCGATGTCTATAGCTTCGGCACTCGAGCCGAGTATTGGTAGATTGTTACGGGCTAGGAGCCCAACCAGATTAATGGGTGTTTGTCCACCGAGCTGGACGATAGATGCTGGAGCAGAACCGTTATTACTCTCATTCTCAAGGATATCTCGGATGCTTTCCTCGTCCAAAGCTTCAAAGTAGAGGCGATTACTGGTATCGAAATCGGTGGAAACTGTCTCGGGATTAGAATTGACCAAAATACTCTTGATTCCTGCCTCTTGAAGCGCCCAGGCTGAATGGACGCAGCAGTAGTCGAACTCAATTCCCTGCCCGATGCGTATAGGTCCGCTGCCGATAACTACAGCTTTCTGCCCTTCCAAAGGCTCGGCTTCGTTCTCTTTTTCATAGGCGCTGTAGAAATAAGGGGTCTCAGCATCAAATTCGGCAGCACAGGTATCTACCATCTTATACACCGGGCGGATTTGCCATTCATGGCGAATTTGCCTTACCTGCTCCGGCAACCT
>SOHS01000091.1 GCA_004377135.1 Dehalococcoidia bacterium
CGCCCTGTAGTGAGAATCAGAGGATAGTCCTCATCTGGCATCTCGCCCGGAGGAATATATTGTAATGGGACAAATCTACCTTTCCCTCTAACAAAAATATCCGTGTGTAATATCGGTGTACCGGGATGGTCATCGATAGGACAAGGCCACTGGATTCCGCCATTCTCTAACCTCTGGTAACTTATGCCACCATAGCTGGGAGTAAGCTTGCGAATTTCTTCCATTATGTCAAAGGGATGGCCGTAGTCAAAGCCTTTAGCTCCTAACCTTTGGGCTACCTGGCAGATGGCCCACCAATCAGGCTTGGAATCGCCGATTGGTTCAATAGCCTTCCTTACTCGCTGCACCCGGCGCTCGGTGTTAGTAAAGGTGCCGTTCTTTTCGGCAAAGCTTGCCGCTGGCAAGACAACATGGGCAAACTTTGCTGTCTCAGAAAGGAATATATCCTGAACAACGAAGAATTCAAGTCGAGATAGTGCCTCTCGTACATGCTGGGAATCTGGATCACTTAATACTGGGTTTTCTCCAATTAGATACAATGCCTTTATTTTTCGCTGATAGACGGCTTCAAGCATTTCGACCAGGGTCAGTCCTGGAGATGGAGGCAATCCACACCCCCAGGCAGTTTCGAATTTCTCTCTAATAACTGGATCGCTTACTGCTTGATAGCCGGGATAGACGTTAGGTAAGGCACCCATATCACAGGCACCCTGCACATTGTTCTGACCTCTGAGTGGATTGACCCCGGTTGAGGGCTTGCCTACGTTCCCGGTGAGCATTGCCAGGTTGGCAGTAGCCAGCACATTGTCAGTGCCATGGGAATGCTGGGTAATGCCCATGGCGTAGAATATGATAGTAGCTGGTTTGCTAGTGGCATAGATGCGGGCTGCTTCCGCTATCTTCTTCGAGGGAACGCCTGTCACCTGTTCCACAAAGTCAAGGTCGAAGTTTGAAAGCGAGTCCTTAAAGACATCGAAATCCTGACAACGTTGCTCGATAAAAGATGAGTCAAGCAGTCCCTCATCAACTATAACCCTCATCATCCCCATGAGCAAGGCGACATCAGTGCCGGGACGCAGTCGAAGCCAGAGGTCAGCAAAGCGGCAGAGGTCAATTTTTATGGGGTTGGCGACGATAAGCCTAGCTCCATTTTGAACCGCCCTCTTTATCCGTAACCCGATTACAGGGTGGCTTACTGTGGTATTGGTACCTATAGCAAATATGCAAGCGGCGCCCTCAGCCTCGTCGATAGAATTGGTCATAGCACCACTACCGAAACTCTGGACTAGACCAGCCACGGAGGGAGCGTGGCAAAGGCGGGCGCAGTGGTCAATATTGTTGGTGCCCAGCACTGCTCGGGCGAATTTTTGCATGACATAGTTCTCTTCGTTAGTACACTTGGCTGAGGCGATGACGCCTACTTCGTCTGGTGTGTAACCCTTCAATTTCCTGGCCACTAGTTCTAGTGCTTCATCCCAGGACGCCTCTTTCAACTCCCCATTCTTTCTTATCAAGGGAGAAGTCAACCTCTCAGGATGATGGACGAACTCGGCGATACCAAAGCGACCTTTGACGCATGCCTGCCCATGATTAGCTGCGCCATCTGGATCGGGTATGGAAGCTACTATCCTTTCATCCTTGACCTCGAGTTTGAGTTGACAGCCAACACCACAATAAGGACAAATTGTAGTAACTACACGGTCGGGCTTGGCAATCCCGCGAGTGGCCAAATCAGCCAGGGCACCTGTGGGACAAGAATCAACGCAGGCACCGCAGAACTCGCAGCCAACCTCGCGAAGGGTTCGCCCTTCCAAGGGGGCAATGACATTACACTGGAGGCAACGTTGAGCTTCGGCAACCGCCATCTCCCAAGTTATACCATACTCCACCTCGGCAAGACCCTTAACCCGTGTTTCAGGTGGAAGGTAGGATAACTTAGCCAGTCTCTCTCCCTGAGTTACATCTTTCGACCAAGTTATTCCTTCCTCAGCGGGCACAAGATGCTCTGTAATATCTCCCTTGCCGCCAAGATGGCGGTCGATAGATTGAGCTGCCTTTCTTCCCGTTGCAATAGCATTGATGACCAAGGCCGGCCCGCTCACACAGTCGCCACCAGCAAAAACGCCCTCTCGACTCGTGCTCAGGTCTTCATTGACCTTCAATACATTTCCTCGTCCTACTTCGATCTGAAAGCCCGCTGGGACATCTGGTCGTTCGCCGATGGCAGCAATTAAAGTATCAAGCTTAGCGATAAACTCAGTCCCCTTAATAGGAACGGGTCGGCGTCTGCCACTAGAATCAGGTTCCCCTAATTCCATGCGTACCAACTCCATTTTTAAGTTATCGCTTTCCCTATGAATCCTTGAGGGGGCAACCAAAAAAACAATCTCAATTCCTTCCTCCAACGCTTGTTCTACCTCTTCTGTTTGAGCCGGCATCTCGTTCTTTGTCCTGCGGTAAAAAATGGTTACCATCTTAGCACCTAGCCGCAAAGCAGCACGGGCAGAATCAATAGCAACGTTTCCCCCGCCAATCACCCCTACTCTATTTCCTATCTCCATCCTCTCTCCAAGGTTGAATCGTCGAAGGAATTCCACACAGCCGATTATCCCGGGCAAGTTCTCTCCCTTAATGTCTAAAGCCATCTCTTCATGGGCACCGATGGCAAGAAAAACTGCCTGGTATCCTTGCTCAAAAAGGGAATCCAAGGATTCAATTCGAGTGTTCAATCTGATTTCCACACCCGCCATTTCAATTTCTCGAATTTCATCGCGGAGTATGTTCCGTGGGAGGCGATATTCAGGAATTCCTACTCTCATCATTCCACCTGGCTCCGAAAGAGCTTCGAATACGGTTACCTTGTGTCCCAATTTAGCTAGATAGTAAGCACAGGTGAGCCCAGTCGGCCCTGACCCCACTATTGCTATGCTTTTGCCGGTCGCTGGAAGAAACTTTACCTGCTTCTTCCAGCTATCATCACCCTTATCAGCGGCAAAGCGCTTGAGCATTCTTATGTGTAATGCTTTATCCACATCTTGGCCGCGCCGGCATTCCTCCTGGCACGGGGCAGCACATACTCTGCCTAATACAGCAGGAAAAGGAACCCTCTCCCTTATCACTGCCAAGGCCGTGCTTGGTCTCCCTCTTGCAATAAGACGAATATAGCGAGGAATGTCTATGCCGGCAGGACAAGCTACCTGACAAGGAAAGGCAGTTTCAATCACCCCAAGTCTTCTTATCTCGTCACAGACCCGAAGACAGCGATTGCATAAAATGCAAAAACTGGAATCACGAGCGAAGAAGGGATTATCCTCTAAAGGAGCTAAAGATCTAGGAACATGGACAGGTATCTCCTTTAAACCAATATAGTCGATGGTTTTTTGAAGTTCGCAATCCCTTTTTTCAAAGCAGATATCAGTAGGTTGTCTAACTAAAATGGCAAGCAGGTTTTTTTGCTGTAGCTCCCGTATCTTTGGCGTCTTTGTCTTAACTACCATTTTCTCAGAGGCAGGAGCAACACAGGAAAGAACGAGGTTACCGTTTGCTTCCACTATACAAAGCTGGCAAGCCTCGTCAGGTATTACTTGAGGGAGTGGTTTTAGACCGGGATAGTAACAAAGACTGGGAATGTAAATTCCTGCGCTTCTGGCGGCCTCCAGTATCGTCTGCCCTTGCTTAGCCTTTACATTCTTGCCATCTATATTCAATGTGATTATGCCTTCTTGAACCATTGTTTATTCCTTCCTCCACGAACGCTAGTCACATTGCGTCACCTTGGCCTGCGTAAACTAAATTAGGAAAGCCTAAGTCTTGAGATAACTGCCTCCAAAA
>SOHS01000107.1 GCA_004377135.1 Dehalococcoidia bacterium
GGGTTCGAATCCCATCAGCTCCACCAATCTTTTCTCAGCTTTGATTACCACAGGGTGGAAGAGAAAAGCTCATAGATTTTAACTATACGAGAACGGCAGTTGGTTCTATCACCCTCGCTCTGGCTCGATCAGGCCATAGTCGCCATCCTCACGACGGTATAGCAGATTGAGTCTCTCAGTATCGGCGTCTATGAAAAGAAAGAAATTATGCCCTAAAAGCTCCATTTGTCTAATAGCTTCATCTACAGGCATGGGTTTGACAAAGAAGCGTTTACTCTTTACCACTCTTTTAGGAGCCTCGATTTCCTCCGCTTCGATTGTCGCTCCTTGCCGAGCAAAAGAAACGCCTCTGCCTTTATCATATAATTTGCCTTTGTATCGCTCAATTCGCTTAGACAGCACATCCACCACTGCGTCAATGGCTGTGCGAATATCTTTAGACTTTTCCTGAGCTCTAATTAAGACACCTCTGCTGTCAAGGGTAACCTGGACAGTGAATCGCTGCTCGGGTAGCTTTGCACCTTCGTGGGAAATCTCCACCTTGCCTTCGTCGATGATAGGTAAGTAACGACTCAGTTTGCCAACCTTCTTCTCAACATACGCCTTTAATGTTTCAGAGACCTCCACATTGTTCTTGGCAATGACCTGTAGCTTCATTTCCCCTCCTTTAGTTATAAATCTCCCTTGCTAACGTTAAGCCCCAAACAGACACAGCGTCCTTGCTCTTGAGAGCTGCGGCACAGGACTCCAGTGTGGCTCCAGAGGTACACACATCGTCTATAAGTATAATTTGTTTACCGCTTACCTTTTCATCAGGGCACACAAAAGCATCGACTACATTCCTCCATCGCTCTTTCACGTCAACTGCCCTCACCTGAGGTTGTACCTGCTTAACCCGAATGAGGCAAGCCTCAATCACTGGCAAATCAATACGCTTACCCAACTCCCTAGCAAGAAGGCTGGACTGGTTGTAACCCCTTTCTCTCAATCGTCGTGGATGAAGAGGCACGCAAACCAAGGCATCGCCAGGCAAGGGATTTGACCTGAGATAATCAGCTAGTAATTCAGCCAGACAGGGAGAGATTGCCTTCAAATTTCGATACTTCAGCTCATAAATGGCTTTCCGTATTACCTCGTCAAACCTAAATGGAGAACGGATGCCATCAATCTTAGCTTGTCTTTGCCGGCAGACTGGGCATACGATACCGCTAGCCTGAGGCCTGCCACAGTTAGGGCAAAGCGGGGGTAATAGCCTTGGTAGTTTTCCGAGACATTCAGGGCAAAGAAACCCACCTACTTTCCCACAGCCAACGCATCGACACGGGAAAAAAGAGCCAACCGCCAGCTCAATGAATTTACCTGAGCGAAGCAAATCCTCTGTTAAGGAGTGTATTCCCGACGTGTGCGGGTATGAAGCTCTCCACTAAGAATAGGCTCATTAACGTATACTTCACCATTCCTGATTTTTAAATTGAAACCACAATCAGGATGGGTACACACCCAGGCCTTGTAGTGAATCGGTGCCCCCTGACTACCAAAGTCAGACAGAGGCACTAAATCCCCCTTTCCGCATTTTTGGCACTTAGGTAATGAAGCGTTTTCCAAGTTCCACCTCCACGATTAAATTTATTTGTCTCTATCAAAAATATTAAGTATATACTATTAAAAATTCATTTGCAAGGCCACCTCCCGAATAAACTCAAATTTTTAGTTTTTTTAAATTTTTCTAATGGCCCAGCCCAACCGTCGACAGGCAAGTATAAATAGCCCCGGCAGGCATCAACTGGCTTCTCATTAAGCTGATAGCCCCGACTCCGACATGATATTTATCTTCAAAGATGGTAGAGCCCACAAGCTCGCCAAAGCTCCTTCTTTCCAGTGGTGATGCTCCTTGCCTGATGCGAGCCAGAGTCAAGTGTGGAACAAAGGATCGCTCTTCTTTAGCAAATCCCAGGGCTGCGAGCGCGGAGTCGATGTTTTGCTGTAACCTGGATAGCTTGTCCACCTCCCCACCGATGCCAACCCAAAAGACCCGAGCTTGCTTTAGGCTAGGAAAAACCCCCAGCCCTGAAATCTCCAAATGGAATGGAGAAATCCCCTGCG
This sequence comes from Dehalococcoidia bacterium, assembly GCA_004377135.1. Taxonomy (GTDB): domain Bacteria; phylum Chloroflexota; class Dehalococcoidia; order GIF9; family AB-539-J10; genus RBG-13-51-36. The sequence goes on from SOHS01000107.1 coordinate 2,104, forward strand.
CGGCTTTTCCCATAGCTTCAGTTATCTCCGTTACCCGCTTAGAAGGAATATTGCCCAGAAACTTCAAGGTGAGGTGAATTCCGCCGGGATCCACCCACTTGACGAATCTATGTTCTTCTCTCTCCAACTCTTTTCTCAGCCTGGCTAATCCCTTCTTAGCCTCCTCAGGCAGTTCAATGGCAATAAAGGAACGGATTTGCTCAGGATTATGTGCCACTTCCGCTCCTTACATCCCGGCACAGCAGTTTTTGGGCGTTAGCCCCCAGGATTCTAGCTTTATCTTTCTCGGGAAGCTGTGAAGACTGGATTTGGGCAATCACTCGATTCTGGTGCATAAGAGGATAGTCAGTGCCGAAAAGGATTTTATCGCTGCCGATGATATGACTTACCTGCTCAAAAATCTCGGGCTTGTACAGGAAAACGGTAGCCGCGGTATCAAAGAAGACGTTGGCAAGAGCCTTGTCTACTTCAGGCATCAGGGCATAAAAAGGCAACCCACCACCCCAGTGAGCACAAACAAGCTTTAAATTCGGGAAAGCCGTGATAAAGGAGTAGAGAATGTCAGGGGTGATACTACCCTTGCCGGAGTACTCATGCCCCACTGGCTCAGAAGAGTGGGTCAGAAAAATCAAGTCATACTTTAGCGCGGCATCAACTAGCGGCTTCATTGTTGCCTTATCAGCGAGGTCGCAGCCCTGCACATCAGACCTTAATTCGCCAATTCCCTTGGCTCCGGCTTTAGCACATCGCTCCAGCTCGGCGATGGCAGCATCCCCTGCCCTGGGTTGAATCGCACAGAAGCCAACAAGCCTTGTGGGATAGCGGGATACTGAATCCAAAATGTAATCGTTCGTTTTCACACAGAGTTCCTGACTGACCCAGCCGGCGTTAAGAACGACGGACACATCAATGCCGGCTTCATCCATGCTGGCAATCAGTTCCTCCGCCGTGGCTATCCTGGCTTCCGGCTGGGAATAAAGCAAAGAAAAGCAAGGATCCGCCTTGATATATTCGTCACGCCTTTCCCTTAGCCAGGGGGGAAATATATGGGTATGAAAATCTATAATCACTTAAGGCATTATACCCAAACGACTAGAAACTAAAAAGGGGGCAAAACTATTGACAATTTCTTTCATAAAAATTTAATAACCACACTATATATGACAATTTCCTTAATAACATTTTAACATTGGCATCATATAATAGTACCATGAGTCCCATAAGGCGAATATAGGGTGGTGCCCAAGTGTTTGCGTCAGAAGGTCACGATAGTTTCCACGAAGTGAGCCCATCATACGTAGACATGCGAACCGGGCTCTTTCAAGCATTTAGATTCCAATTGTTATTTGGAATTTGTTATGACGACTACAATAATCTGGAGGTGAGGTATGAAGATAATAACTATTTTGAGGACGCGACGTTACACGACTAGAGTTGGCATTTTCTTAATAATAGTAGCCTTAATTGTCGGAATGGCAGGCTGTCTTCCAGACGAGTATGAATACACCCCTATGGTCGCGGCTTCGTATCATGTAGTGGGGCTTAAGTCCGATGGCACCGTAGTCGCCGTGGGACACGACTGGTGGGGGGAGTGTAATGTGGTCGGCTGGCGTCGCATTACCCAGGTTGCCGCAGGTGGGTATCACACGGTTGGGCTCGAGTCTGACGGCACGGTAGTGGTGGTGGGATGGACTTGGCAGGGACAGCGAGATGGTGTCGAGAATTGGACTGAAATCACCCAGGTTGCTGCAGGCGAATATCACACGGTGGGGCTTGCATCAAACGGCACCGTAGTTGCCGCGGGCGGCGTGGGATACGACCACGGGCAGTGCAATGTAGGAAATTGGACAAATATCACTCAGATCGCCGCATGCGGGCTTCACACGGTGGGGCTCAGGTCCGACAATACTGTTGTCGCAGTGGGGCACAACGACTACGGACAGTGCGATGTTGGCGACTGGACGGATATCATCAAGATCGCTGCAGGCTGGCATCACACGGTGGGGCTTAGGTCCGACGGCACCGTGGTCGCCGCGGGATACGATGACTATGGTCAATGCGAAGTCGGCGGTTGGACGGACATCGTCCAGGTCTCCGCAGGTTACTTTCACACGGCGGGGCTTAAGTCCGACGGCACCGTGGTAGCTGTGGGAGATAACGGCGACGGGCAGTGCGAGGTCAGCGACTGGACGGACATTACACAGGTCGCTGCAGGTGTCCATTACACGGTGGGACTGAAAGCCGACGGTATTGTGATCGCCGTGGGAGGAAGTAACTCCGGGCAGTGTGATGTCGGCACCTGGACAATGATCACTCAGGGCGCCGCAGGCCGCTATCACACAGTGGGGATTAGAGCCGATGACACCGTGGTCGCCGTGGGAGACAACTGGGGCGGGCAGTGTGATGTCGGCAACTGGACAGATATCACCAGCGTCGCTGCAGGTTACTGGCATACGGCCGGGCTTAAGTCCGATGGCAGCGCAGTCGCTGTGGGATGGAACGACGACGGGCAGTGCGATGTCGGCAACTGGACGGACATTACCCACGTCGCCGCAGGTAGATTGCATACAGTAGGACTTAAGTCCGACGACACCGTGGTTGCCGTGGGAGATAACGGCGACGGACAGTGCGATGTCGGTGACTGGGCAGACATCATCCAGGTCGCCGCAGGCGAGAAGCACACAGTGGGGCTCAGGTCGGACGGTACTGTGGTTGCCGCGGGAGATAACACCTACGGACAGTGCGATGTCGATGGCTGGGCAAATATAACCCAGGTCACCGCAGGCGGCGGCCAAACAATGCCTGAGCGTACAGGGCACACGGTAGGGCTTAAGGGCGACGGCACCGTCGTCGCCGTCGGAGACAATAGCTATCGTCAGTGCGATGTCAGCGACTGGACGGACATCACCCAGATCGCCGCAGGCTGCTTTCACACAGTGGGGCTCGAGTCAGACCACACCGTAGTCGCCGCTGGATATAACGGCTACGGGCAGCTTGAGGTTGGCGGCTGGATGGACATCAGCCAAGTCGCCGCAGGCTGCTTTCACACAGTGGGGTTTAAGTTGAACGGCACCGTGGTTGCCGCAAACCTCTTGGTAGAGCTTGCCAAATGGAATCTGGGCGAGGCAGTGCTATAGTAAGAGAAAAAATAAGAATCTGTCCGAAACCTTCGGCTGAGCTCCGGCTGAAGCTCTGTCGAAGAATAAGGATTTTAGGGAAACCGAATTGTTACGGAGGAAGTGAGGTATGAAAATAATACATAGTTCGCGGAGACAACATTATTTATCCAGAGTTGGCATTTTTTTAGCTGTGACAGCCTTAATTGCCTTGATGGTTGGCTGTCAGGGTGAGGGTGAGGGGGAGCCTCCTTACTATGAACTCAGTATCGACAGCACCGCTGGAGGGTCGATAACCACCCCTGGAGAAGGGACTTTTGAATATGAACCGGGAGAGTCAGCCGACCTGGTGGCCGAGGCTGAGGAGGGCTACCGCTTTGTCGAGTGGACTGGTGATGTGGGCGGCATTGGCAATGTCGACGTCGCCACGACCTACATCATCGTCAGCAACGACTCTTCCATAACGGCTAACTTTGTGCCCAAATACACCTCCATGGTCGCGGCAGGTGGCTTTCACACGGCAGGGCTCAAGGTCAACGGCAGGGTAATCGCTGTGGGAGACAACTCCCACGGGCAGTGCGATGTCGGTAACTGGAGGAACGCCACCCAGGTCGCCGCAGGTGTCTTTCACACGGTAGGGCTTAAGACGGATGGCACCGTGGTCGCCGTGGGACTGAACACTTCCGGCCAGTGTAATATTGGCAACTGGACGGACATCGCGCAGGTCGCTGCAGGTGGAGCTCACACGGTTGGGCTTGATTCCGACGGCACTGTGGTCGCCGTCGGAGACAACAGTGGCGGGCAATGCGGTGTCGGCAACTTGACAGGCATCACTCAGGTCGCTGCAGGCGGGGCTCACACGGTGGGGCTTAAAGCCAACGGCAGCGTCGTCGCCGTCGGTGAAAACGGCGATGGTCAGTGCGACGTCACCGGCTGGACAGACATTATTTGGGTCGCCGCAGGCGAGGTTCACACGGTGGGACTTAAGTCCGACGGCAGCGTCGTCGCCGTTGGGGAAAACAGCAACGGGCAGTGCAATGTCGACGGCTGGACAGATATCACCAAGGTCGCTGGAGGTGGGACTCACACAGTGGGGCTGAAGTCCGACGGCACCGTCGTCGCCGTGGGATTGAACGCCTCTGGGGAATGCAATGTTGCTACCCAGAGCTGGACGGACATCGTCCAGGTAGCCGCTGGTGCTCACACGGTGGGGCTTAAGTCTGATGGCTGGGTAATCGCTGTTGGAGACAACGAATACGGGCAGTGCGATGTCGGCTGGACGGATATCACCCAGGTCGCCCCAGGTGAGTATCATATGGTGGGGCTGAAGTCCGACGGCACCGTGGTTGCCGTAGGAGATAACGACTATGGGCAGTGCGATGTCGGAAGCTGGATAGACATCACCCAGGTCGCCGCAGATTGGCATCACACGGTTGGACTCGGGTCTGATAATACCGTGGTCGCCGTGGGAGTCAACTACGAGGGGCAGTGCAATGTCGGCAGCTGGACAAATATAACCCAGGTCGCCGCAAACGGCGACCACACGGTGGGGTTGAAGTCCGACGGCACTGTGGTCGCCGTGGGAGATAACGACTACGGGAAGTGCGATGTCGGAAGCTGGATGGACATCACCCAGGTCGCCGCAGGCTACGAGCATACGGTGGGGCTGAAGTCCGACGGCACTGTGGTCGCCGTGGGACGGAACAACAACGGGCAGGGCAATGTCGCCTACTGGACGAGCATTACACAAATCGCGGCAGGCTACTCTCACACAGTGGGGCTGAAGTCCGACGGCACCGTAGTCGCCACGGGAGACAACTACTATGGGCAATGCAATGTCGCTTACTGGACGGGCATCAGCCAGGTCGCCGCAGGCTACTTTCACACAGTGGGGCTGAAGTCCGATGGTACCGTGGTCGCCGCTGGAGACAACTACAGCGGGCAGTGCGATGTCGACGATTGGATGAACATTACCCAGGCCGCTGCAGGCCGGCTTTTTACGTTAGGGCTCGAGGACGATGATATCGTGATCGCCACAAGTCTGGTTGTTCATTGGAATCTGTCACTTGCGTTGCCGCCGTTGCGGTATCCACCCCCACCTCCACCGATACCTCCATCCACCGGTTGCTTCATCGCCACTGCAGCATACGGCACGCCGATAGCTGAGGAGATACAAATTCTCCGTGAGTTCAGAGATGAATACCTGCTAACAAACCCGTTGGGAAGAGCTCTGGTAGATTTCTATTACAGGGTTAGCCCACCGATAGCGGAGTTCATAACTGAGCATCCTAGCCTGAAGCCAATAGTAAGGGTCGGTCTATGGCCCGCTGTGGTGATAAGCGCCGTAATCGTCAACGCTGATCCAACCTAGAAGGCGGACATAATAATCTTGCCGGCGCCGGGCTATGCGGTTATATTTCCACCGTTCCGTATTCGGTGGGCAGGATGACATTTATCCCGCTGTCGCTCAGATTATCCACGTAGAATTCGGGCTTCTCCGAGTGCACCGGTATAAGCACCTCCGGTTGAATCTCACGAGCAATTCTCAGCAGGTCTGGCCCACAAGCGTGCCCCGAAGCATGCAGCCCTTTCTCCTCCTCTGGTATTTCCCATATGCCGTTCCTGTACAGAGGGAGACCATATGCTCGTAACTGGAAGTGCTCGAGCCAGTGGTGCAGGCGCCAGAAGTCCATCTCCTGTTCCTCATTGTGAGGTTCGCTAGAGCTAAAGACATAAAGGCTGCCGGTCCGGGGCTGTATGCTGGGCAGCTCGTTCAAGTCCCAGAAGCTGAAGCAGAGGATGAAATCACCCTGATTAGAACGAACATCCTTAGCCAGAACAATTTTGCTGGAGTAGTCCTGGTAGATATTTCGCAACCATAAAGCAGGAGTCTTGCTAGCGGTTGTTTCTTGATAGATGACAATGGCATCCTCCTGGGCAATGTCAGGTATCTCTGACTCGAGAAGGCGCATGGTCTTTAAAAGGTAAGCGTCCCTGGGCAAAATGGTTAACTTCCTTTTTGTGTCTCTGGCAACCTGCAAGAAGGTAAGCAAGCGATTTACATCTCTGGGAGGAAAATCGGCAATGACCAGACCACTGGCATCGTTAATAGCTTTGAAGGCATTTTCATATACTTCCTGCTCGGAAACATTCGCCGCTTTGTCCACATTAGTGCCTTCCAGGATTAATGCCCTGGGATGTAGCTGAGCTGCCTCCTTTATCATTGACTCGGTAAGTTTACCGTGCCTGCCATGAAGTCGCAGGTCGCCACTGTAAATCACCCAACCAGAGCTTGTCTCAACGCCCCAGGAACAGGCACCGGGAATGGAATGGTCTACGGGGAAGCAACGCAGATTAAAGCTACATTTACTAATATCGCCCAGCAGTTGTGAGGCAAGTTTTTTCCGTCGGGTAGCTTTTTCCCAAAAATTTCCGGCCTCCTCACTCAGCTCGAGCTTATCAGCAACGCAGAAGCGACGTTGACGGTCACCACTGCTGCTGGCAACATAAGCCCCCTGCTTCCATCCCTTCAAACATTCCTCCACCCTGGGGGTGAAATAGCACACCTGCTGGTCGAAGGCTGATGTGCCTGAGTCCTGTACTGCCTTGGCGATAAATGCTGTGGTCGCTGTGGCATACACCGAAATGTCCTCTCGCAGGAAACATATGTGGCCGGAGTGGTCGAGATGGGCGTGGGTTAACAGAATTCCATCTATATCTTCAAGTTTGCGATAATGCTCTGCTCGGCGAAACTGCTGCCACAGGTTTTCTGTCTCCAGGTCAGTGCGATAAATGCCCTCAAGCTGTGGAAGCAGCCCCATTACTAACAGGTCGAGGAGTCCTGCTCCGGGGCGAGGCTTCAAATATTCCTCGTAGAAGACCCGATACTTGCTATAGGGATAACCAAAGTCCAGGAAAAGCTTCCCCTTATCATCTTCAAGGAGGATTTTATTGCCTCCAATTTCCCCGACGCCTCCGTAGAACGTAAGCTTTACCATGCCGGTAGTGTATCATAGAAAAAGTGTCAACCCTATTTTCTCCCCCGGTATTGCGATCACTTCACTTTCTTTGTCATTGCGAGCACCAGAAAGGTGCGTGGCAATCCCATCGGCTCCCGAGATTGCGGAGCCTGTTCCGAAACGTAAGTGAGGAATCTCGCTCCTCGCAACGCCAGAACCTAAAACGGCTAGTGATAAGCTCCAGGTTTTTCGGTATACTTATGGGGATGGACAAAATGTTACTGGTGGACAAGCCTAAAGGACTTACCTCCTCCCGAGTGGTACAGCGGATAAAAAAGAAATTCAACGTAAAAGTTGGTCATACAGGGACCTTAGACCCCTTAGCGACAGGGCTTTTGGTGGTTCTCACCGGCAAGCGGACGAAAAGTGCCTCTTTGTTTCTTAAGCTGGACAAGGCTTACGAAGTTAAGGCTGTTCTCGGTATTGAGACAGATACCTTTGACTCCGATGGAAGGGTTTTGCGGCGAAGCGATAACGAAGTAACCAGAGAAGAATTGGAAAGGGCGATGAAGGAATTTTATGGTGATATTTGGCAGATCCCTCCACCGTTTTCAGCTAAAAAAATTGCGGGACGAAAAGCTTACGAACTAGCCAGAAAGGGTATCAGCGTAGATATACCGCCCAAAAAGGTAAGCATTTATTCTCTGGACCTTAAGGAATTCCAGTTTCCCTATTTCACTTTTGCTTGCGAGGTGTCTTCAGGATTTTACGTTAGAAGTCTTACTCGTGATATCGGAGAGAAACTGGGTGTGGGCGCTACTGTAGTGGAAGTTCGCCGCACTAGAGTGGGCCCTTATCACGTGGAACAGGCTAAAGGCTTAGAGGAGCTCCTGGGCTATAAATAGTTGCCCCTTGCAGTCAACAGCTTTGTTTTTTAGCGACAGTGGTAAACTCAGGCAAATTTTCACACTAAAAAGGACCTGACATTATTTTTCCTTTGAATGGGTTATAGTGCCATGATATAATGCTTTAACAATGGCTACTGACAAAGAGAAAGCAGTCGAATTGGCTATTGAGCAAATCGAGAGGCAATATGGCAAAGGTTCGATTATGAAGTTGGGCGAAGCTCCAGCTAGAGTAACTGGAGATGCCATTCCCACCGGGGCACTGGCTCTTGATTTAGCGTTAGGCATAGGTGGCATACCTAGAGGGCGAGTTACTGAGATTTTTGGTTCTGAGGCTTCGGGTAAGACTACACTCGCCCAGCATATAATGGCTGAAGCTCAAAAAACTGGCGGGATTGCTGCATATATTGATGTTGAGCATGCCTTTGACCCTACCTATGCTGCTAACTGCGGTGTCAACTTGCGCGATTTACTTATCTCCCAACCTGACACCGGCGAGCAAGCCCTGGAAATTACTGAAACCCTGGTGAGAAGCAGTGCTGTAGATGTAATAGTCATCGACAGTGTAGCCGCCCTAGCGCCCAGAGCTGAGATAGAAGGCGAAATGGGCGATGCCCATGTTGGTTTGCAGGCACGATTGATGTCCCAGGCACTGAGAAAATTGAGTGCTGCTATCAGTAAGTCCAAAACAGCGGTTATTTTTATTAACCAGTTGCGAGAAAAGGTGGGCATTGTTTTTGGTAATCCGGAGGTAACTCCCGGGGGAAGAGCGCTTAAGTTTTATAGTTCGGTGAGGATAGACTTGAGGCGGCGTGAGTCCATCAAGCAGGGCACAGAAATGGTAGGCACAAGGGTAAGGGCCAGGGTGGTTAAGAACAAGGTAGCTCCCCCCTTCCGCAGCGCTGAATTTGATATTATGTTTAGTTATGGGATAAGTAAGGAGGGAAATCTGGTTGACCTGGGCGTGGCAACAGGTGTGATAAAGAAAGCTGGCGCCTTCTTTACTTATGGCGATACAAAGTTGGGGCAGGGCAGGGAAAATGCCAAGGATTACCTCAGGCAGCATCCTGAACTAGCTTCACAACTAGAAAGCACAATAAGAGCTTCAACAGCTATTCCCAGCATCTCTCCCGGGAAAGGTTCAGAAACCTTTTCACAGGAAGCTTGATGTAATTCAGGAAGAAGTCAGTTGGCGGATAGTAATTCCTTGCAGGATTGCCTCAATGCAGCCTACCATTATCTCAGTTATCGCCCGCGTAGCGAAGGGGAAATCAGGCAGTGGCTTCACCGACGCGGTTTTGCTAATGAAGTGGCAGAGAAAACAATTGTCAAGCTCAGGGAGCAAAACTTGAGCGATGATTTCGCCTTCGCCCGGTTCTGGAAGGAGAACCGCTTATCATTCAAGCCCAAGAGCAAAAGATTGATAAAAAAGGAATTAAGAGATAAAAAAGTAGCCGCAGAAATAATTGAACAGGTGACCGAGGACATAGATGACGAAGAGATTGCTTATAAGCTAGGCTCTAGTCGGATGCCTGCCCTTGCCTATCTCGATTATCCAGACTTCTACCGACGTCTATCAGGTTACCTTGTTTACCGCGGTTTTAGTTACGAAATCATAAAGCATACGGCTGCTCTTGTCTGGCAGGAAAGGGAAGAAGGCTAGGATGATAGACTGGGAATTAGTGGCAAAAATTGCTGGCGGTGGATTTGGTTCTACCCTCATCATCCTCGCGATTCTCTGCATTGTAATCTGGCTGATAGGGCTTGTGGTACGAAGAAGGGCCCGAAGGGCTAAGGATGAATCTAAATAATCGGGATATAAGTTAAGATGTTCGGCTTATATGAGATGGCTTTTGGCGGATTAACCTGGGGCAACCTCTTGATGCTCTTCATCGGGGGTGGGCTCATCTATCTTGGCGTGGCCCGAAAGATGGAGCCCATTTTATTAGTACCCATAGGTATAGGCATCATGATGGTTAATATCCCTTTTGCTGGATTAATGGTCTATGCCCCAGCAGAGCCAGGTGCTATCCCGATACCGGCATCAGGCGGACTGAAGGAGATAGCCGAAGGGAAAATAGGACTTCTAAACTTACTATACCGGTATGGGTTAGAGAGTCAAATAATTCCCTTACTTATCTTTCTAGGAATTGGCGCCATGTCGGATTTTTCTCCAGCTATAGCTCGTCCCTCGTCTTTTATGTTTGGGGCTACAGCACAGCTAGGGGTTTTCGTTGTATTCCTTATTGCTTACCTTACAGGATTATTCAGCATAAACGAGGCTATCTGTATTGGTATTATCGGAGGCTCAGATGGTCCCCCCACGGTTTACCTTACCGTAGCTAAAGCACCGCAGTTACTGGGCCCTATCACGCTGGTAGCTTATTCTTACATGGCCCTGGTGCCCATACTCCAGCCACCAATAATAAGATTGCTTACCTCGAAGAAGGAGCGGCAAATATATATGAAGCCGCAGATAAGAGAGGTTTCCAAACTAGAGAAGGTCATATTCCCTATAGCCGTCTTCGTGCTGTCCGCTCTACTTGTCCCTGCCTCAGCGCCTCTTATCGGCATGCTCATGTTTGGCAACTTACTTTCCGTTAGCGGCGTTACTGACAGGCTAGGAGCATCAGCGGGTGGCGTATTCGTAGATGTGCTAACGTTTCTGCTTGGCATGACCGTTGGGGCAATGATGCCGGCGGCGGTATTCTTGAATCCCAAGACACTAATGATTATCGGCCTGGCTGTAGTAGCCTTTGCCTTTGGTACTGCTGGTGGTATCTGGGGAGCGAAAATAGCCAATTTATTCTTAAAAGAGAAGATAAATCCGTTGATTGGTGCAGCAGGTGTCTCCGCTGTTCCTATGGCAGCCAGAGTGGCTCAGGTCGAGGGGCAAAAAGCCAACCCAAGAAATTTCTTATTGATGCATGCCATGGGGCCTAACATGGCAGGCGCCATCGCTACCTCGGTGGTTGCTGGCATATTCATATCCATGGTTTGAATAGCTTGACAGTCGCTTCCCACAAGGGCTATATTTTAACTGCCGAGGGCCATTAGCTCAGTTGGTTAGAGCACGGTCCTGATAAGGCCGGGGTCGATGGTTCGAATCCATCATGGCCCACTTTC
>SOHS01000087.1 GCA_004377135.1 Dehalococcoidia bacterium
TTGCTAACTATCCTCTCCAGTGCTATTATTTAAAAAGACAGGCATTTTTTTAATAAGGTGAAGAATTCATATACCGTGGTGGTGGAAAGGGACCCCGAAAGCAAATGGCTGGTTGGCGAAGTCGTTGAGCTTCCGGGCTGCTATACGCAGGCACCAGATTTGCCCTCTCTCGAGTCTAATGTTCGTGAAGCCATATCTGTATACCTCAAGACGGCCTCGCCTGGAGAACCATTTCCCGATTTCGTCGGCACCTGGCGCGTTGAGGTATCGGGTTGACCAAGCTCCCCCTGGTTGCTTACAAAGAATTAAGAAAGGTAGCGGAAAGTTGTGGTTTTGATTGGCAGCGTCGCCAGGGGAGTCACAATACCTTCAAGAATCCTGAGGGGCGGATAATCGTTATCCCGGATCACGGTGCGCAGGTCATCGTGCGCCCATTACTACGCAAGATACTGCGGGATATAGGTATCAGCGTGGAAGAGTACCGTAAAATCCTGGAAAAGCTCTAGGATTGAAAAAGCAGCTGCCATTTTAAATGTCAGTGAGTAGTTTGTATTCTGGGGGCATTATACCTAATTTGTAGTAGGCTTGATTGGTAGGGTATCCCGGGAATTCTTACTTATGTTACAAGATGAGTAATTGTGTAGTTAGAATTGAGAGAACGCGCTTTACAAAATTACTTCTTGCTCTCTAAAATTCCTTTAGCCCAGCCTGCAGCCCGCTCTAGTTCTCCTTCTTTCAGCGGCCCTTTGTTGCCTGTAACAAAGAAACCCTCCGGAGATACTATGAGAGTACCGCCCTTTCTTTTCAGGTTGCCGGCGATGCGTCCAGCGGCATATCCGAACACTCTGACGAGTTTCGTCGTGATTCTGGTATCGAACGCAGCTATGTTGATACCTTGAAGCTTGGGGACTTTGTTAAGGAGGTCTTGAATCGCTGGCGTCGGCCTGCCTGCATGGGTCGGAGAACCTACAATGAGAAGGTCAGTAGATGCCAATTCCGAGGGATTCGCCTCGCCCGCCTGCACTACCTTGACCTCGTAGGACGGGGTAATAGCTTCAGCAACAGCCCTGGCGATTTTCTCCGTATTTCCATAAACTGAGTCATATATTATTAAAGCCTTCATTAGAGACACCTCCACTCCATATTCAATTATTCAGTGTACTCCTGTACTTAAGAATCTTCAAGCACACGTAGCAGGCCTGATTGGCGTGGTATCCCTGTAATTCGCTTCTGGCTACTTCTACATTCTTTGTTTGCCCGGCACCGAAGAAAGGTGCAGACTGCTTACAGCGGGAATTCAAACTAACTTCCGGATTCTTTCTTCGACGCCAGAAATGTATGTACCTTCTCGAGCCACTCGGGGATGTCTATTTCTTGAGGACAGGCATCCGTACACTCCGCGCACTTGGTGCACTGGTCGGCACGCTGCTCCTCCTTAAGTTGGTCGTAGAGCCACCGGGCCTCCCGGGGATCTTCGTATATCATTGCATCGTTATACATCTGGAAGATGCTTGAGATTTCCACACTGCTGGAACAGGGCATGCAATATTTACAGTTGGTGCAGGGAATAGGGGCCAGTCCCTTATAGGCTTCCCGGGCCTGGTCGACCAGTGCCAGTTCCTCGGGGTTAAGGATACCCGGCCTGGCGCTATCAGCGAGGGCAACATTTTCCACGACCTGCTCCATGGTACTCATACCGCTGAGAGCCACCGAGACCTCCGGCTGGTTCCAGACCCACAGCAGTGCCCATGCGGCAGGGCTGCGCTTCTGGGCTGCGCTTTCCCACACTTCGGCCACTGGCCCCCGTGGCTTAGCAAGTTGTCCCCCGCGTATCGGCTCCATGACCACAACCGCCAGTCCCTTGCTGGCGGCATATTTCACGCCGCGGCGGCCGGCTTGATAGTCTACGTCCATATAGTTGTACTGGACCTGGGCCGAAGTCCAGTTGTCGTAATCGTCCACAATCTGCTTGAAGGCCTCGAAGTTATCGTGGAAAGAGAATGACAGATGGTCGAAGCGCCCGTCAGCCATCGCTCCCTCAGCCCAGCGTATCACTCCCAGGTCCCGCACCTTGGGCCAGCTCCTGCTATTCAGCCCGTGAAGAAGGTAGAAATCGATCTTCTCCATCTGCAGACGTTCAAGTTGCTCATTGAGGTAGCGGTCAAAATCCTGTGCATCTTCCACCCGCCACACGGGGAGTTTCGTTGCCACCTTCACTTTCTCACGATATCCATCCTTGAGCGCATTGCCCACTACCCCTTCACTCCGCCCTTCATGGTAGGGGTACGCAGTGTCGATATAGTTGACACCATGGTCTATGGCGTAACGCATCATCCTTATCGACTCGGGTTCATCCACTTCTCCTTCTTCTTTGCCGGCGAGTGGCAATCGCATCGCCCCGAAGCCCAGTACCGATACCCGCCAGTCCAGCTTGCCAAACCTTCGATATTGCATCTGCGTTTTCCTCCTCTCTCGCTAATCTGCCTACGGAACGGGAATGCGGGCCGCGTGTGGTTGTATCAGGCTGCCCAGCCAGAGACAGCCATCTGCTTCGTTGACGCTGGTAACGGTCACGTACCGCCATTTACGCATTCAGCCTTCCCCCCATAAGTCGGTTCAGTCCTTCTCGGACAGATCGACTATTCCAAGATGATATGACCCCGCCAGCTTCCTGTCAACCCGTTTGTACCCGGTGTGAGCTCGGTATTCTGGGGAGATAATGCCTGATTTGTAGCAAGCCTGATTGGAATGGTGTCCCTGGAATTCGTTACACCTTTGTCAGAGTGTTTTTTCTCGCCTTTCTCAAGTGGGTGGGCTCTTTAGTTATACCAACTGACGTTGCCAGTGCCGTAGCCATATATTGATTTAGGCTCATTCCTTCCGTTTCAGCTCTATATGTAAGTAGTTTATGAAGTGAAGGCGAAATTCTGAGTCTGATTTGACCACTATATTTGCGCGGTCTCGGCTCAGGAATACGAAGTCCTCTTTCCAGATTGGACTTTATCCAATCCATTTTGACTTCCTGAATCTCTTTTATGACTTCCTCAGGTGTATCTGTGTGTATTAGACAATGTGGAAGCTCTGCAATCCTGGCAACCCAATAAGGGCCCTCACCGTCATCCCATTGCTCAACTATAACGGTGTAAGGCAACTTCGCATAGTGTTCTAACTCTTTCCCTATATTGCCTTTAATTACCATCTTTAATCTCCATCTTAATCGTAATCTCTAGCTAGTTATGCCTCTTCTTCTTCAATAATCTCTAATAACTCTTTTACGTAGCAAGATTTAACTGGACTTTCTCTTTTGTAAGGCATCGTGCGCGTTCCTATGATAGCTTTTGGATGCTTTGCGCCTTCTTCGATATATCCGCACCGCTTTATTAGCGCTTCAAAGTCGCGCAAAGCCACATTTCTAGGATTCCGTCGAATTGCCTCCAGGGATTTTTTGTCGCGTGTCATAGGGAATAAACCTCCTTAACATACTCTGCCTCCTTTCTCGGTCTTCTCCCTGTTATCAATTTACTTTAAACAGGGCAATATTATGGTATCATATATGACACCACTTGTCAATACCCTTTACCCTTCTGGTATTCTGGGGACATAGTACCTGATTTGTAGCAGGCCTGATTGGTATGGTGTCCCTGGGATTCGCAGAAGGCATTTTCCGGGGAACTGTAAAGGCTTGCTAACTATCCCCGCCGGTGCTATTATTAAACAA
>SOHS01000127.1 GCA_004377135.1 Dehalococcoidia bacterium
GTTTTTGGTTGACCATATTCAAGAAATAGCTATGGAACCTCAAGTCGTCGGTGAACTCCGGGTGGAAAGCACAGGCCAGCAGTCGATTTTGCCTGGTCAATGGATCCCATTATTTTCCTGGTATTACCACTGAGGTCGCCTACAGTGGAATTAATCTGAGCTATCCCAACTCTGATGGTACGCATTTATTTTCCTAATAGTAGCTGATTATACTATATCAGGCGTAGATAAGCACTTCTCAAAACAGAAAGAATGCACGGTGCTGTCACGGTCAAGCGAGAACCTTCGCGGATTTTGGATGGCTAGCCGGACTAACGGCACCGAGAACACTGCTGGGGACAGGATAAAACTCCTATTTCGAGATGAAGTAGGCAAACGCCACACACTCTTCCTGGGCATAGGGAGACTCTCGTTCCAGAAAGGGAGCACCATTGAAAGGCAGGCCTGTTACTCGGTCAGCCGGATGCAGAACAACTTATGATTTGCCTCTTGGATCCGGATTCAGATTTGGCTTGAGTAAATCGAATTCCGGAACACTGTTGTTAATGAAACCCAGGCTTCGCTGAAGTGTGGCTACTTTTGAGTTGTTCAGTTCTATGCCTACCTTGTGGTACCTTGCCCATTTTTTTACGAAGCACCAAAGCTCAAGGTCATACTTCCCTGTACTCAATTGCGCGGTAGGGAGAAATCCTTGTGATTCTGTCATTGTGTATCTGCCCACTTCTGGTGCAACAAATACGATCCCGATGTCACGCTGCTCGCCTCCGCCAAGCCTCATGACAGGATTACCCCCCTGTAGAATCTTGGCAGAGCTAGCGTCCCCTTTCCTCAAAGCATCAATCAGGATCGCAACGTCTACCGAACCAGCCCCGTGGAACACAAACACCTGTTTCGGGTTGCCCATCTTGCGGAGAAACACAGCCCAGTTGGTAATTACTCCTGGTCTAGCCCCTTCGTTTGCCACGGTAATCGGTAGGACTATATGAAACCCTTCTCCTTTGTAATCGAGGCCGTCGAAGACACTCGACTGGAAGCGACACCAAAGTCTGAATGATTTCAAATGTTGTTTCCACAAGAGAAACCCTGATATTCCAAGCGCAATAACAGAGATTAAAATAGCGGCTAGGTTAAGCACCTCGCACCTCTGTAAGATGTCTCCCTTCCATTATAGCAGCGTCACAGGAAGGATACCAGCAATCGCGCTTCCCGCCGTTAGCCTAGTGGTTCAAATATGAAAAAAGCTCCCCGGGACAGAGCTCGAACCTGCAACCAATCGGTTAAGAGGCGGTTGCTCTGGGCCATTCCAATCTTGATGGGATGCAACTCCTCTCCTTCCCGTTACGGCAAATTATACTATACTAGGCGGCTGACAAGCATTTCCGCAATTCAAATTGTCTCGAGGGACTGAATAGGGTAGAATAGCAGATTGAAGCGGGTTTGGGTAGGAGCATCGTCATGGAGTACCAAGATATGATTAAATTCTGGGAGTTATGAAATGAATGTAGTGAGAATCATACCATGCTTAGATGTGAAGGATGGCAGGGTAGTCAAGGGAATAAACTTCGTGAATCTGAGGGATGCCCGAGACCCTGTAGAGGCAGCGGAGGCTTATTGCCGGGAAGGAGCCGATGAACTGGTATTCCTTGATATATTCGCCACCGTGGAGAGTAGAAAGACGCGTTTTGAATGGGTGAGAAAGGTCTGTGAGGTGGTTACGGTTCCCTTTGCCGTGGGAGGTGGTATCGCTAGCCTTGCGGACATGCAGACCTTGTTTGACCTTGGCGTAAATAAAGTCTCAGTCAATACTGCGGCTGTAAGAAATCCTGAACTTGTAAGAGAGGTCTCGAGAACATTTGGCAAGGAAAGGCTCGTTGTTGCCATCGATGGTCGGAAAAACCCCTCTGGGACTGGTCTTCCACGATTAGAGGTGGTAGTCAAGAGTGGTAGTGAATCCACAGGGATAGACATTGTTGACTGGGCAAAGGGGGTAGAGGAGCTAGGGGCTGGGGAAATTTTGCTCACCAGCAAAGATGCCGATGGCACAAAAGAAGGATATGACCTGGAGATGACCAGAGCCGTGGCTGAGGCCGTATGTATCCCGGTTATTGCCTCGGGCGGTGCGGGTAAATTGGAGCATCTTTACGAAGCTATAACAATTGGCAAAGCAGCGGCAGTTTTGGCCGCTTCTATCTTCCACTTCAGCGAAATATCTATACCTGAAGCCAAGAGATACCTTAAGGAAAGGGGGATACCTGTAAAAACTTAAGGGAGGTAAAAGGAGGTAAGTTCATGAGTACAAGTAGTGGCGAGCAAGCATTCAACAATGTAAGAAAACTGATCAATGACGTCTGTAACAGGATGAATATTGCTGAAGCATGCCGTTTAAGATTGATGGAATGTGAGCGGGAATTGATAGTCCACTTCCCGGTAAGAATGGATGCTGGAACGGTAGAGGTTTTTACTGGCTTCAGGCTAGTGCACAATGATACTCGCGGACCAGGCAAAGGGGGAATCCGTTACCACCCGGACGTTACCCTAGACGAAGTTAGAGCCTTAGCCGCTTTGATGACTTTGAAGACTGCCGTTGCTAATATCCCCTATGGTGGTGCCAAGGGAGCCGTGATTTGTGATCCGAAGGCTTTGTCCCAAAGTGAGCTAGAGAGGTTAACTCGGCGATATACTGCTGAAATCACTCTTTTGATAGGTCCTGAAACTGATATCCCAGCTCCCGATATGGGTACTAATCCTCAAATCATGGCTTGGATTATGGATACCTTCAGTATGGGTAGAGGCTATTCCGTACCTGCCGTTACTACAGGCAAACCTTTGGAAGTTGGCGGCAGTAGGGGCAGGTTCGAGGCTACGGGACGTAGCTGCATGATAAGTGCCCTACTATCGGCCAAGCATTTGGGCATAAATGCTGGGGAAGCAACGGTTGCCATTCAAGGCTTCGGAAATGTGGGGGCGGCGGCAGCCAAGCTTCTAGCCAGAGAGGGTTTCCGGCTAATAGCAATAAGCGATTCTAAGGGCGGCGTTTACAATCCAAAGGGTCTAGCTCTCGAAGGTTTGCTGGCTCAAAAAAAGGAGACAGGTTCAATAATCGGCTTCAAGAATGCCGAAACCATAACTAATGCTGAGCTCTTGGAGCTACGATGTGATATCTTAGTACCAGCAGCTATTGAACATCAGCTAGTCAAAGCTAATACAAGTTCGGTAAAAGCAAAAGTGATTATAGAAGGTGCTAACGGTCCAATTACACCTGAGGCGGACAGGATTCTTGGTGACAATGGCATATTTGTTGTTCCTGACATATTAGCTAACACGGGTGGCGTGATAATATCATACCTTGAATGGGTGCAGGGTCTGCAATTCCTATTCTGGGACGAAGCGGAAGTAAATGATCACCTACAGAAGATTCTGACTAAGGCCTTTGCTGAGGTGTTACAAACTAGCCAGCAAGAGAAAGTGGATATGAGGATAGCGGCTTATATGATTGCACTGCGCCGACTGGCAACCGCTATGGCTTTAAGAGGGATATTCCCATAATCTATGTAAGAATCAGCAACTGAAGAAGAGGGATATCGGTAAGAATCTAAGGGTGAAAACATTGGGAGAAGTATGCAGAGGGATGCTTATGAAATGATGAACCATTGTGAAAAAGTGAAGGCCATAGTGGATAGATACGGTGGCAAACACGATAGTGTCATC
>SOHS01000144.1 GCA_004377135.1 Dehalococcoidia bacterium
GGCTTTTAACAACTCGAGCACACGCTTAAATAAGGACATATGAGCCCCGGAGAGACAGCTCAGCCCGATCAGGTCGACATCCTCCTGCAACGCCGCAGCGACAATTTGCTCCGGCGTCTGATGCAAGCCGGTATATACCACCTCAAACCCGGCATCCCGGTAAGCCCTGGCTATAACCCTTACTCCCCGGTCATGTCCGTCCAGGCCAGGCTTGGCTACTAGAATTCGTATCTTTCTTCCTGAGTCCATTTTTGACCTTGCACGAGGCTAAAGCCTCGCACTACATAATTGCATCGTGACCTTACCTCACCCTAGCCCTCTCCCCGCAAGGGAGAGGGGACTCATAACTCCCCTAACCCCTCTTATCTTAAGAGGGGAACTTTAATAGAAGCCCGGGTCTCGATACTCCCCGAAAACATCTCTCCAGACATCGCAGATTTCCTGCTCGGTAGTGTATTCTTTTACTGCCTCTATCACATAGGGCATCAAGTTTTTGTCCGTCCTGGAAGCAGCGCGAAGGTCGCTCAAAATTTGGACCACCTTGCGGTTATCCCTTTCCTTTTTTACTTCCTGCAACCTGGCAATCTGCTTTTCTTCGACCGCTTCATCTATTCTCAATATCTCGGGAGGAGCTTTTTCTTCAATAACATATTTATTCACTCCCACCATGACCTTTTCCCCTTTATCTATCTGCCGTTGGTAATGATAGGCGGCATCGGCAATCTCCATTTGCGGAAACCCTTTATCAATAGCAGCAAGCATACCTCCCATCTCGTCTATCTTGTTGATGTATTCCCAGGCCTTTTCTTCCATCAGTTTGGTCAAGGACTCCACAAAATAAGAGCCAGCCAGGGGGTCTATGGTATTGGTGATACCTATTTCATCGGCGAGGATTTGCTGGGTGCGCAGAGCAATGGTAGCAGCAAATTCAGAGGGCAAAGCCAGGGTCTCATCCAGAGCATTGGTATGTAGAGACTGTGTCCCACCCATGACCGCAGCTAAAGCTTCAGTGGTAGTCCTGATAATATTATTATAGGGCTGCTGGGCGGTTAGAGAGCAACCTGCCGTTTGAGTATGGAACCTCATCCACCAGGAGCGAGGATTCTTAGCTTTGAATCTATCTCTCATAATTCCAGCCCACATCCTTCTCGCTGCCCTGAACTTGGCAACCTCTTGGAAGAAATCGAGATGAGAATTAAAGAAGAAGGAAAGGCGAGGGGCAAAGGAATCAACATCCAGCTTCTTTCTTTCCATGATATCCTGGACATAGGCTATCCCGTCAGCCAGGGTAAAAGCTAATTCCTGGATAGCAGTAGAGCCTGCTTCCCGAATGTGGTAACCGCTAATGCTTATAGGATTCCACAGGGGAACATGCTGGGTGCCGAACTCGATGGTATCGCTTATCAGCCTGATTGATGGCTCAGGCGGGAGCATAAATGTCTTCTGGGCAATAAATTCCTTGAGCATATCGTTTTGAATTGTGCCCCCGATTTTGTCCCAGCTTATCCCCGATTTATCGGCAACAACCAGATACATTGCCCAAAGTACGGAGGCAGGGGGATTAATAGTCATAGAAGTAGTGACACTATCCAGAGGAATTCCATGGGTCAGAATCTCGAAATCTCTCAGGGTGTCAATGGCCACGCCGCATTTCCCACACTCACCCATAGCTCGAGGCGAATCGGTATCATATCCCATCAAGGTGGGGAAGTCGAAGGCAGTGCTCAGCCCCGTCTCCCCTTCCTTAAGCAAGTGATGCCATCTTTTGTTAGTATCCTCGGCACTGCCCATCCCGGAGAACATGCGAAAGGTCCACTCCCTCCCCCGATACATTGTGGGTTGACACCCTCTGGTAAAGGGGAAAATGCCGGGATAGCCGATATCCTTGGAAAAATCCAGGTCCTTGATATCTTCCGGGGTATAAATTTCCTTTATCTCAAGGTCGGAAACGGTGGAAAATCTTTTCCCCTTCTCAGCCTTCTGCCTTCTGGCCTTTCCTACTTCCCTCTCCCATTTTTCCCTGGCTTCCTGTACCTCTTGCAGGGTTTTCTCTGTAAACATAATTAGCCCCTCACTTTACACCCAATACCTGGCGGGCAATTGTCCACCTCTGCATCTCCGAGGTTCCTTCGTAAATCTCAGTTATTCTCTGGTCACGGTAGTAACGTTCCACGGCAAAGTCTTTAGTATAGCCATAGCCACCGAATATCTGAACGGCTTTGTGGCAAACCCTGTGAGCTGCCTCGGAGGCAAAAAGCTTGGCCATTGCCGCTTCTTTAGGAGGAGCATGCCCTTCTTTCTTGGTTAACCAGGCAGCCCTGTAAATCAGCAACCGAGCTGCGTCTATGTCTGTAGCCATATCGGCAATCATCCATTGGATTGCTTGAAGGCGAGCGATTTCGGCACCAAATTGTCTCCTTTCCTTAGCATAGTCCACGGCGGCATCATAAGCGGCTTGAGCAATACCCAGTGCTTGAGCAGCTATGCTGACCCTGCTGGCATCTATGCCTTCTAAAGCTATCCTGAAACCTTTCCCTTCCTCTCCTAACATATTAGCCACAGGTATTTTACAATCATCGAATATAAGCTCCGTTACCGAAGCAGGATGCAGTCCCATTTTTCTTTCTAGCTTGCCCACAGAGAAGCCCTTAGTACCTTTATCCACGACAAAGGCACTGATGCCACGATAGCCTAGCGATTTGTCCTTCGTGGCAAACGTGGTTACAAAATCGGCTTCAGCACCATTACTTATGAAAATCTTCTGGCCATTTAGAACATAATAATCGCCCTGTCGAGCGTATTTTGTCTCCATAGCTGCGACATCACTGCCAGCCATAGCCTCAGTTAAGGCGAAGGCCACGATCGCCCCATTAATCACACGGGGAATGTAGTGCCTTTTCAGCTGTTCACTCCCGTGCATGACGACGGGATACATACCCAGGCCAAGGCTAACGAGATACACGACGCCTATGCCGGCACAGGCACGGGAAATCTCCTCAGTGGCTATGGCAAAAGTCACTTCGTCCCCATTTCCCCCATATTCTTCAGGAAAATGAACGCCATTCAAGCCGGCATCAGCCATCTTCTTGACGACATCATAGGGGAACTTCTCCGCCTCATCCCATTCAGCAGCGTAGGGTTCGATTTCCCCGGCACAAAAATCCCGCACCATTGCCTGGAACATTTTTTGTTCTTCGGTAAGTTCAAAATCCATTTCCAGCTCCTTTACAGGCCGTCTAAAAACCTCTTTTTGTTGAAGGGTAATCAACGACCATTGATTAACCCCAGTATCTTTGAACCTTTGTCTTTTGAAGGCTATCGGCCATTTTCGACTAATTTTTTTTGCTTTCAGGCCGATTTTACACTTCAGACCCAATCAAGGTCAATTTTTCCCTGCATCCCAGCACAGATGATTGCAATCATTGACGGATAAAGCTTTTTGAATTAGACTTACATCTCCAGTATGCATATCTTAGCGAACGAAAGCGAGGGCACCTGGACTTGGCTTGAGTGCCCTAATTTTGTGCCTGTACAGGAGGAAGAGCCATGGATTTAGTCTGGATCTGTATAATAGCGGGGCTTGTGGCGGCTGGTGTAGCTGTATTTTTCGTGCGGTATGTTCTAAGGCAAGACCAAGGTTCAGAGAAGATTAAGGAGATTTCCGCCGCCATTAGAGAGGGGGGGCTTGCTTTCATTCACAGGGAATATCGCACATTGGCCATTGTAGTAGTGATAATAGCCATTGTCCTAGCGGTCATCCCCAGTTTGGGTTGGAGATTGAGTGTAGCTTTTGTCTTTGGCGCTCTATGTTCTATGGGCGCTGGCTATGCTGGCATGAATATGGCACTGAGGTCTAATGGCCGGACCTGTGCTGCGGCACAGAAGGGGCTGAATCAGGGACTGAGGGTTTCTTTCCGGGGTGGAGCGGTTATGGGGCTGACTGTAGTCAGCATTGGCATCATAGGGCTATCTATTCTCTATTTTGCATGGCATGGGCTCCCTGAAAACGAGTTCTTGTTTATAATTCCCGCCTATGGAACTGGTGCATCACTGGTAGCTCTTTTTGCCAGGGTAGGCGGCGGCATCTTCACCAAAGGGGCTGATGCCGGTTCTGACCTGGTGGGCAAGGTCGAGGCGGGGATACCGGAGGACGACCCCAGGAACGCTGCGGTAATAGCTGACAATGTGGGTGACAATGTCGGCGATGTATGCGGCATGGGTGCTGATCTCCTTGAGTCTTATGTGGAGACTGTCATTGCTACTATGACGCTGACCACTGTTGGTGTCGTAATAGCACCATGGCTGACAAACCTATTTCCCGGACTCTCAACCGACGCTGCTCTACAAGCTGCCTGGTGGTTGCCTCTTCTGGTTATGGCTGGCGGCATTGTGGCTTCTGTGATTGGCTGCTTTCTGGTCAGAGTTGGGGAGAAGGTAGATATGTCTGCTCTCCTGGGAGCTTTGCGTCGCGGCACACTTGGCGCCACGATATTGGCAGCGGTATTTGGTTTTCTAGTAATTTATTTCCTCCATGCTAGCTTAAGTCTCTTCTGGGCGATGCTTGCCGGCCTTGTGGCTGGTGCCTTAATGGGGGAAAGCACAAACTATTTCACCTCTTATGCCTTCAAGCCGACGCAGGAAATCTCTGAAGCTTCCACTACTGGTGCTGGTGCCACTATAATTAGAGGCTTTGCCACTGGCTTGATGAGCACCTGGCCACCGATAGTCTTGATAGCTGCGGCAATTGCGGTTGCCTATTACTTCGGTAGCTTTTATGGTGTGGCTTTAGCAGCTGTTGGTATGTTGTCCACGCTCGGTGTGACATTGGCTACCGATGCTTACGGACCTATAGCTGACAACGCTGGAGGCATTACCACTCAGGCGGGGTTACCAGAGGAGGTGCGCGAGAAAACCGACGCTTTAGATTCTCTGGGCAATACCACCGCTGCCACAGGCAAGGGATTCGCCATCGGCGCTGCTGCCATGAATTCCCTGGGCTTGATTCTGGCCTTCACTATGGCTGTAGGCATAGTGACAGTCTCCGGAGGCAAACTGATATTGCCTGAGGCATTAAGCTTGCTGAGCGTGCCGGTTATCGTTGGTATATTTTTAGGCGCCCTTATGCCTCCTGTCTTTTGCGCTATGACGATGAAATCGGTGGGAGTGACTACATCAGCGATTATAGAGGAAGTTCGTCGGCAATGGCGTGAGATAAAGGGCTTGATGGAAGG
Organism: Dehalococcoidia bacterium; assembly: GCA_004377135.1. Classification (GTDB taxonomy): domain Bacteria; phylum Chloroflexota; class Dehalococcoidia; order GIF9; family AB-539-J10; genus RBG-13-51-36. Next base: position 5,232 of record SOHS01000144.1, read on the forward strand.
GACAGCCAAGGCTGAATATGGCAAGTGCGTAGACATTGCCACCAGAATATCATTGAGGCAAATGTTGCTTCCTTCTATAATGACGATAGTCGCACCTGTGATTGTGGGAGTGGTTCTGGGCAAATATGCCCTTGCCGGCTTTCTTATTGGCGCCTTAGCTACTGGTTTCATTCTGGCTATTACCTTGAACAACGCCGGCGGCGCCTGGGACAACGCTAAAAAGTGGATTGAGTCCGGTAAGTTTGGTGGTAAAGGCTCAGACGCTCATAAAGCAAGTGTCGTTGGAGATACAGTCGGTGACCCCATGAAAGATACTGCTGGGCCGTCCTTGAATATAATGCTCAAGCTGATGTCGGTGATTTCTCTGATGCTGGCACCAGTAATAATGCATTTTGGTGGTCTGATTTAACAACAGCAACTTGTCATTGAGGTTATTTTCGTTAGCTGCCTTTTGAGAAGCACGGGCACCAATGTTACAATAGAGCATCATGCCGGATGCCATATTCATCAAGGGCGCCAGAGAACACAACCTTAAGGACATAGACGTCGTTATCCCCAGGAACAAGCTGGTGGTTATCACCGGTGTTTCTGGTTCAGGAAAAAGTTCTCTGGCTTTCGATACCATATATGCCGAGGGGCAGCGCCGCTATGTAGAGTCCCTTTCTGCCTATGCCCGCCAGTTCCTGGGGCAGATGGCTAAACCAGACGTTGACTACATTGAAGGGCTCAGCCCGGCCATATCTATTGACCAGAAAGGGCCGCCTCATAATCCCAGGTCTATCGTGGGTACGGTGACTGAAATCCATGACTATCTGCGCCTTCTTTTTGCTCGCATCGGGCACCCCCATTGCCCTGAATGCGGAAGGGAAATCTCGCGTCAGACGGTGCAGCAAATTGTCGACGCCGTTCAGGAAATACCTCAGGGCAGCCGCATCATGATTCTGGCACCGCTGGTCAGGGACCGCAAAGGTGAGCATCAAACGATATTTAACGACTTGCGAAAGGCCGGGTTTGTCAGGGTTCGAGTTGATGGGCAAATTTATGACCTCTCCGAGGAATTTCAGTTAGACAAAAATAAGAAACATACCATAGAGGTGGTGGTTGATAGACTTCAGATAGAGCAAAACGAGAACGCCACGCGCCTGGCTGACTCCATTGAGACAGCATTAAAACTGGGGTCGGGCGTCGTGCTGGTCAAAATTCTTGATGGTGATGAATTGCTTTTCTCGGAGCATTTTGCCTGTATCTACTGCGGCATAAGCCTGGGGGAAATTGCTCCCAGAACATTTAGCTTTAACAGCCCCTACGGAGCTTGCCCTGCTTGCACGGGACTGGGATGTAAACTGGAAATTGACCCTAACTTAGTTATCCCGGACAAGGGACTGAGCCTAGTTGAAGGAGCTATTCAGCCCTGGATAAGAAATGGTCAGCTTAGCACCTGGTCCAGCAGCATACTACAGTCTCTGGGTAGCCGCCACGGTTTTTCTCTATCAACACCGGTAAAGGATTTAAGTGAAGAACAATTGCGCGTAATTCTCTATGGTGACGGGGGTGAGCTAATTCCCGCCACATACGAAGACCGTTACGGCCAACTGCGTCAGTATTACGCTAATTTTCCGGGCGTCATACCCTACCTGGAACGCCGCTATCGAGAGACGGGTTCTGATAGTGTCAGAGCGGATATTGAGCGCTACATGGCATCCAATCCCTGCCCGGCTTGCAAGGGGAAGAGGCTGAAACCAGAGTCTCTAGCTGTCACTATTATGGACAAAAATATCATGGATGTTACTGCTCTGCCTGTTACAGAGGCTTTAAATTGGGTGGAGCAGCTAGGTGACAAAATCAGTCCTCGGGAACTTATCATAGCCAAGCAAATTATCAAAGAGATTCATGCCCGGTTGGGCTTTCTCAGAGACATAGGCCTGAGCTACCTAACCCTGGACCGTCCTTCAGCGACCTTGAGCGGCGGCGAGGCTCAGAGAATTCGTTTGGCTACTCAGATTGGCAGCGGGCTCAGCGGTGTCCTTTATATTTGTGACGAGCCCACAGTCGGTTTGCACCCGGCCGATGGTTCCCGGCTTATAGCCACGCTGAAGCGACTCAGAGACCTGGATAATACTATAATAATAGTAGAGCACGATGAAGCTATGATGAGAGCTGCCGACCACATTATTGATATGGGGCCGGGAGCCGGTAAACAGGGGGGAGAAATTGTCGCCACGGGGACACTTCAGGACATAATGGATTGCCTTCAATCAATAACGGGTCAGTACCTCAGCCGGACAAGGCAAATTCCCCTGCCAACCGAACGGCGCCCTGGCTCGGGAAAAGAGCTGGTGATTCAGGGTGCCAGGGAGAATAACCTGAAAAACATCGATGTCCATATCCCCTTGGGCAAGTTCGTTGGCATCACCGGCGTTTCGGGAAGCGGTAAAAGTTCTCTCATTAACGAAGTCCTGTATAAAAGACTGGCCCGCCTCTTCTATCGGGCTAAAGAAAGACCGGGCAAGTGCGATGGTATTCTGGGCACTGAGAATATTGATAAGGTGGTTAACATTGACCAATCACCGATTGGTCGCACCCCGAGAAGCAACCCTGCCACTTATACTGGGACATTCACCCTTATTCGAGAACTTTTCGCCACTGTTCCTGAAGCTAGAATGCGTGGTTATCCCCAGGGACGTTTCTCCTTCAACGTAAAGGGGGGAAGATGCGAAGCCTGTCAGGGAGCAGGTTACGTTCAGATTGAGATGCAATTTCTGCCCAATGTCACTGTCCCCTGCGAGATATGCAAGGGGAAAAGATATAACCGTGAAGCGCTGGAAATCCAATTTAAGGGGAAAAACATCGCCGAAATTCTGGATATGACCGTGGACGAAGCTTTGCTCTTCTTTGACCACTTCCCTAAAATCAAAAACAAGCTGGAAACCCTCCGAGATGTAGGTTTGGGGTATATTTGCCTGGGTCAGCCAGCACCGACCCTTTCTGGAGGTGAGGCCCAGCGAGTAAAACTATCTACTGAGCTATCCCGCCGCTCTACAGGCAAAACGCTTTATATACTGGATGAGCCTACTACCGGCCTTTCCTTCTCAGATATTGCTTACCTCCTGAAGGTGCTACAGCGCCTGGTGGATTACGGAAACACAGTAATTGTCATCGAGCACCACATGGATGTGGTCAAAAACGCCGATTGGGTCATTGACCTTGGCCCCGGAGCTGGTGACGAGGGTGGCTATCTTGTAGATGCCGGCACACCTGAGGAATTGACCCAAAACGATGCCTCTTCCACAGGCCGATATCTACGTGTTATATTATTAACGCAGCGGGAAAAGGTATTGACATGATATCAAGGCCCAACAGGGACGAAATTCTTGATTCTATCCATGGCAATGTCCAGGATAAGAATATGATTAGGCATATGTTAGCCACCGAGGCTATTATGCGGGCTCTAGCTAAAAGGTTGGGGGAGGATGAAGAAGAGTGGGGCATTACCGGGCTCATTCACGATATAGATATGGAACTGGTTGAGGGTGATATGAGTAGCCATAGCAAATTGGGAGCTGACATCGCCAGGGAGCTTGGAGCCAATGAGACTATGGTCCATGCTATTTTGTGCCATAACGAAGCTCACGGCGTTCCCCAAGAAACGAAATTGGATAAGGCTCTTTTCTGTGCTGACTCCTTGAGCGGGCTTATCACTGCTGCTGCTCTGGTTCGCCCCGATAAACTAAGCGGATTGACCACCAAATCGGTAATGAAACGCTTTCGCGAAAAAAGCTTTGCCGCTGGAGTCAATCGGGAGCAAGTGGCTCAGTGTCAGGAAATCAGACTGGAACTGGAAGAGTTCATCGGGCTGGGAATTGAGGCTATGAAAGGAATCGCCTCAGAGCTGCGATTGTGATATCTTTGAATTTTAGTAAATTTGGTAGTGCGAGACGAAAGCCCCACGCTACGTTTTTAAATATCCCTTGCCTGGAAGCAGAATCCCTGTGATTAGTATTCCAGTTGGGCATATACCCAATTACCTGGATAGCATAGACTTTAGGCTGGGACTAACCTCCCATCATCTTCAAGACCAAACTCCTATTGCAAACGGATTGATGTGTTTGGTATAGTTGACTATACTTGGTTATAAATGGAGTTTGAATTTTTTAGACAGGGCAGAGAAGGAAGTAGGTATGGTGGTAAGAAGAAAACTCATTCATGAAAGAAATAAAACCACCAAACAAAAAGTTAGAAACACTACCTAGAAGTAAAGAGATATACAATGCCCTCCTAGCGTCCTCTTGGGATGCCACACTGGGGATGAATCGCGAGGGGTCAATAGTATTCTGGAATAAAGGCGCAGAGCAAATTTTTGGCTACTCAACCGACGAGATACTGGGCCAGCCAGTAACCAAGTTGATGCCTGAGAAACACAAAGAGGGTCACACAAAAGTACTGAATGCTTTCTTGAGCGGAAATTACGGTGCGGCAGGAACCATCGAATTTGAAGCATTGAGGAAAGATGGCTCCACATTCCCCGTTGAATTGTCTTTATCTATTTGGCAGCAAAACGGCAAATTTGTGGGACTTGCCATCGGGAGAGACATCGCCGAGCGCAAACAAATGGAGCAGGCACTCAGGGAAAGCGCAGAACGTTATTGCAATCTCTTTGCGAACTCCTTGGAAGCAATTTTTTCTGCGGACATCGAAGACGATGTTTTAGCAGGCAATGAGGCGCTTGAGAAACTATGCGGCTACTGTCTGGAAGGACTAACCGAGATGAAGCCAACAAATATTCTTCCTCCAGAAAGCAGGGAATATATTTCCAAACAAGTAGAGAAGATTCTAAGCGCAGATGAACCTATATCCAGCATAGTGCATGAAATTTTCAGTAAAGATGGCAAAAGAATACTCATAGAGCAGTACTTAAATTTCATCAAGAGAAAAGGCACAATCGCAGGATTTCAAGAGTCTTACAGAGACATCGCCGAGCGCAATAAAACGGCAGAACAACTAAAGAGTTCTCTTATCAACCTGACAAAAATCGTTTCACGTGTGATTGAATTCTGTGACCCCTATACGGCGGGGCATCAGCAAAGAGTAGCTGAACTGGCTCGCCTTGTAGGTGATAATATGGGTTTGGCTGATCATATAGTTGAGAGGCTCTACTTCAACGGATTGCTTCACGACATCGGCAAGATTTCCATCCCAACGAGTATCCTTACCAAGCCGGGTGAACTAGCTGAGGAAGAATGGGCTCTTATCCGTGCCCATACTAAACAAGGTTACAACATATTGAAGGACGCAAATCTCCCCTGGCCAGTAGCCGACGCAGCGCTGCAACACCACGAACGGCTGGACGGCTCGGGTTATCCTGACGGTATCACAGGGGATAAGTTAAGTCTGGAAGTCAGCATTCTCGCTCTCTGCGATGTGGTGGAAGCCATGAGTTCCCATCGCCCTTATCGGCCAGCAAGGACCACGAGGGACATTCTAAAAGAGCTCAAAGATGGCAGGGGAACAAAGTACAATGTCAGTGTAGTGGATGTGATGCTGCCGATGATTGAAAGTGGGGAATTTAAGTCTGTGTGGAATCGTAGAAATTCAAGGAGCACGGCTACAGAAGGTCTATATACCTGACGATGTCAATAAAGTTTTCAAAAGGCTCATAATTAAGATTGTTCTCTCTGCAGTATGCCAGCAGCTCGCCCGTGGCAAAAACATGGTGAGCGTATTTTGCCGGAGGAAAATCGGAATCGCCATTCCCCACATATACTATCCTGTACCCCAGCTTTAGAAACGATTTGATATATGCCACCTTAAAGTTATCATCTAATCTTTTACCATCCGGCCCTACATATTGAACTTTCATTCCTTCAGGGTGAAAGGACGCCTGCGCAGCATGCACTTCGATACTATCCAGTCCCAGGTCTTTCAGCACAGCCTTTATGTAAAAATCCAGACCGTTGCTCACAATGACCAATCTGAAATCTTTTTTTAGACAGTAATTCCTCAGTTCGTGAAACCCAGCCCGCACTTTGACTCTGCCTTTCAGCGCCTCAAGTAGCGTAGGTTTATCATCTTTAACCATGGTAAAGGCTTTAGTATTGAACTCCCCTACGGATATCTTGTGCTCCTTATACTTCCGCAGCAGTCGTCGCCAATCTCCCTGAGCGAAAGCATCTAAAAGAAAAAAACTAGTATCTTCCTCGGTAACAGTACCGTCGAAATCACATTGAACTAAGGTTTGCATCTTTGATATTCCACCGTAATATCTCGATTCTTTTTAGCGTTCAAGGACAAATGTAGTTAGATTAGCACACTATGCTAGGAAGATAAAGGCTGAGCTCTCTACACCAATATGTAAATTGACAACGTCCATTTTTGAAGCTATCATTTACTTTTCGTGGGAAACATCGAGCACAATCCGACACTTACCCAAGTAGCTGACGCTTTTCTATCACATTTACCTCCGGAAGAAAGGGGAAAAATACAGGCAGAGGTATCTAAATTCGTCAGATGGCTTGGCTCATCCAGGCAGGTAAAGGACATCAGCCCTGTGGATGTGGCTAGCTATGGCGAACAGATTATCCCATCGGCAGTCAAACCCCTCAGGTCTTTTCTTACGTACATCCAGAAAAAGGGATTCAGCAGCATAAATTTAGCTCCCCACCTCAGGGCGAAAAAAACCTCTTCAAAAACAGCCACCATTTGGCAGGGTGGTCAGGCCCAAGTTACCTTGACTGCACAAGGCTACGCAAAATTAGAGAAGGAATTAGCCAGCCTGAAAAGTCAACGCTCCCGAGTTATTGAGGAGATACAAAAAGCAGCCGCGGACAAGGACTTCCGAGATAACGCCCCTCTGGCAGCAGCCAGAGAGCAAAAGGCACATTTGGAAGGGAGAATTCAGGGATTAGAGGCAACCTTAAATCTGGCTAGGATAATGGGGGAAGACCAGGATATATCCAGGGCAAAATTCGGAGACACAGTAGTGCTTAGTGATTTATCTTCAGGTAAAGAATTCAGCTATACTTTAGTCGACCCACGAGAAGCAAATCCAGCCAAAGGTAAACTTTCTGTTGCTTCCCCTCTGGGCAAAGCAATCCTGGATAAAGAAAAAGGGCAAACAGTTGAAGTTGTCGCTCCTGCTGGTACCTTTCGCTGCCGCATTGAAAACATTATGGCCCTCTCAACGGAAGGGGAAGTGGGCCCGCAGTGACATGAGGAATTGACGAGTGCAAATGCGAAAGACGGGACTTGAGCTGCACTAATCTTCGTCCGCTTCGTCTGTGAAAAGATTTTAAAGTTTGTTGATTCGTCTGACGTATGACATAATGAATTAAGTCACAGCAAGGGAGGGATCGCATAGTGGTCTAGTGCGGGCGCCTGCTAAGCGCTTACTCCGAGTTATCGGGGTCGAGGGTTCGAATCCCTCTCCCTCCGCCAAAAGGTCCAAGAATCAAATCATGATTCATTATGAACCATTCCCTCGCCAGACATAAGCATGGGTTATCTACCAGTCTTGTTATCCTTCTCCACCGGTACGGTGACGACGCCCAAGCCCTGATTAAGCCATAACCTGACAGCGCAGGTTTATCAAACTCTAGCCTTTGCTGAAAACTTTATCGCCCTAAGATGCAGGGCCATCTATTAACCGAAGACTATAAATTGACTGCCCGATCCAGGCAACGCTTCCATCGAGCATTTACCCAACCCTGTAGTTCGTTAATCTGCTCT
>SOHS01000108.1 GCA_004377135.1 Dehalococcoidia bacterium
ACTATCATCCTGGCCAGCGAGTCGGGGCAGGAAAACTCTTCCGCTTCTTTCAATACCTCTTGCTTATAATCTTCATCCCTGATGGAGACCAGATTGACTTCCACGTTTAGCATAGCTCCTTTTACGGCTGATTCGGCCATCTTGGCCGCTACGCCGATATCCGTAATGACTTTGGGATTACAGGTCTCCAACAAAGCTCCGGCTAGCTTCAGAACTGCATAGCTATGTTTTGCCGTTTGCAGGGGAACCTGGGTGGCTTCTCTTAAGTCTCGGGCGGCGAAGGCTTTAGCGTCTCTGTCAACTAAATGTGTCAAGGTATTCATCAATGTTCGGGCTTCTTCAGAGAAGTCTTTATTTCGGGAAAACTCGGCTGCCATGGACACGAGTCCAGCTGACAGCGCCCCGGAAAGGGCGGCCACAGAACCTCCACCGGGCGTCGGTTGTCTGGCTGCCAGCTCCTCCAGAAATTCCTCGATGGTCAATTCTTGTAGCATTCCTATTCCTCCTTAATTGGCTACCCTTGAAAAACTGAGTTTCTCACGGGGCACCAATCAAATACTCAATGATCTTCCCCCTGGGATTGAAGCCCTGAGGCGAATCGAGCCCCAGATTTCTCACTGCCGCTTCAATGAGTTTCTTGTCCGACCTTGCTCTTGGCTGGTAAAATCTGCCTGTCTCGAGAATTGCCTCCTTGGGAATCAACCCGACGATCTCGCTATAGAGAACGCTTGCGCCTCCCAGCTGACTGAGCTGTTTTATCTTCTCAAAGACGAAGTGCATGGGAGCAACCCTGTAGTTGGTGAGGTTGATTGAGACCTCAGCGACTCCCGATTCTCCAAGTGAAATACCGACTGCCTTAACTGACCTGAAGATCCCGGGTATCCTGATTCTCTGGCGGTCATCTGCAGTTGCCATGCAGCCCGACTCACGAATAATCCTGGCTATCCTGTGGGCAATCTCCTTATGAGTTGTGCTTAAGTAAACGTTATAGGCAATCAGAAACTCTCTGGCACCGATAACGGTGGCTCCGCTCTTTTTGTTGAAAGTGGCCGGGCCGTAGTCTGGCTTCCAGCGGGAATCCCTCAGTTTTGCCTCCAGGCCTTCATACTGGCCGGCTCTAATGCTGGCTAAGTCTTTTCTCTCTGGAAATCTTGCTGCTTCCTCGTAAAGAAAAACAGGGATCCGCAGCTTTTCTCCGACTTCGCCGGCAAGCTCGTTTGCCACAGTAACGCAGTCCGCCATGGTGACGTTTTGAATAGGAACAAAAGGACAGACGTCACAGGCTCCCAATCTTGGGTGTTGCCCTTGATGTCTGGCCATATCAATGATTTCGGCTGCCCTGGCAATCGCATTGTAGCTGGCCTTCTTGATTGACTCCGGTCCTCCGACGAAGGTCAACACTGTACGATTGTGATGAGCGTCCGAGGCCACATCCAGCAGCTTTACGCCGGGAACCTTCTCAACCTCGGCAGTGATCTGCTCTATCTTGCTGGTATCTCTGCCTTCGCTAAAATTGGGCACGCATTCAATTATCTTTCTCATAGCATCCCCGCCTCCTCCAGCAATCTACCATTATGAACAAGTCCGTAGAGCTCTTTGATATCTTCAGCCAGGACTCTGCTTTTCTCAAAATGAGCAACGCGGCTTCTGACGATCTCATGAATCTTTGCCATTCTCGATTCTTCCGGCAAGGGTTCGCGGAAGTCCAGAGCCTGAGCAGCGCACAGAATCTCGATGGCTATGACGTACTCCGTATTTCTGCAAATCTCCCGCGCTTTGCTAACGGCCCAGGCACCCATACTGACGAAGTCTTCCTGACCGGCTGAGACGGGAATGGAGTCAACAGAAGCGGGGTGAGCCAGAGTTTTGCTTTCCGAAACAAGAGCGGCTGCGGTATATTGAGTGATCATCAAACCAGTGTTCAATCCCTCGTTCCTGGCCAGAAACAAAGGGAGACCGTTGGCACCGCGACTGATCAACCTGTCTATTCTTCTTTCCGAAATGCCCGAGATACTGCAGAGGGCAATCGACAAACTATCGGCTGCGTGAGCCAGAATCTGACCATGGAAATTACCGCTGCCCTCGCAAATTTCAGTTTTCTCTCCTTTGGTTGAAATCCAGGGATTGCCACCAAAGGAATCGATCTCGGTATCTACAACAGCTCTGGCCCAGGAAAGAATATCCCGAAAAGCGCCGTGGACCTGAGGAATGCATCTCAAGGAATAAGTATCCTGTAATGAATAAGCTGGCTTCTTGCCCCCTTTTGTCTTCAGAAGAAGGCGGTTCAAATAGTAAGCAGTTGTGATTTGCCCTGAATGAGGCCTTAGTTCTTGAAGTTCAGGCTCAAAAGATTGGGTGCTGCAGCCCAAAGCTTCAATGGTCATAGCGGCAGCTATGTCGGCTGTTCGGATCAAGTTGTCAGACTGGAAAACCAGGAAAGCCAGAAAACTTGTCATAAAGCTCGTGCCATTAAGCAGGGCAATAGCTTCCCCAATCTGCAACTTCGCTGGCTCTAGTCCTGCAGTAGGCAAAATTCGCTGTGGGTCTCTGCCAATCAAGGCCAAGGCAATGTGAGCCTGAGGAACTAGATCGCCGCTGGCACCCAAAGATCCCTTTGCCGGGACAACCGGGATGATGTTTCTGTTGAACATCTCGACCAGGAGCTCCAGTGTCGGCAATCTTATGCCCGAATATCCTTTCTTGAGATTCAAAATCATGTGAAGCATGATCCCTTTGACTATCTCCGTCTCCAGAGGGGGACCTATGCCACAGGCGTGGCTCATGATTAGATTCTCCTGGAATTCCTCCATTCTGCCTTTGGGAATGCGCCTATTCAAAAGAGCACCGACGCCGGTGTTTATTGCATAGTAGGATTTGTGAGGATTGGACTTCAGAACACCCTCAAAAGCCTCTCTGGATTGCCTGATTCTTTCCTTGTCTCTTCCTTCTAACTCGATTGTCCTTTGGCCGCGGCACAAATTAACGAATTCGGAATAGTTTAGCTTGTCTTTTATCATTTATCTCCTCCCGAAGACGTTTTCGACGTCGACAGCAAGAATGCGGGGCCACTATACTCGTTCGCGCCACCTGGTTTCGATCGTATCACAGGGCTAGTTCTTCCTGGCCACATCAACAATGTCCTTCTCCAACTTAATAGCACTGGGAAATTCCAGGAAATCGAGTTTGTTCTTATCAGCAAAAGTAGTAAGAGCCCGATGTGCGATTTCTCTCAAGCCATCAAGTCCAGTTTCAAAAGCTATGCTAAACAATCTACTGCTATGTGGCTCGGCGTCCTCAGAAGCGTACTCCTTCAGTTTCCTCAGAATCTCCTCTTCAGAATATGATTTCGCGAAAAAGTCCATGTTGCCCTCCTACATTTCTGACCAGACATGAGAAACAGAATTCAGTAGACTTCACAATGATATCTCAACGTGGCTCCTCTATTCTGTGTTTTTCTTAAACTGCACGATATGGAGGAACGCACCAGCATCAGTCGCCGCACCTCAAGAACATTATAATCCCTGGGATCTTGTGTTTCAATATAATTCCCTAGCTCCAGATTCACAGAGGCAGAGCTATGCTAGGAACAGCATTGCATGGCCTGCCTTTTTGCTAGATGGAAGTGAGGGTGCACATTTGCCTG
>SOHS01000159.1 GCA_004377135.1 Dehalococcoidia bacterium
AAGACAGTGATGAAATCCACAAATTCAAGAGCGGTCAAGTTTTGGTAACTGATATGACAGACCCCGACTGGGAACCGATAATGAAGATTGCCGGCGCTATAGTTACAAACAAAGGTGGCAGGACCTGCCACGCAGCTATAGTTAGTCGTGAGCTTGGGGTACCCTGTGTAATTGGCACTGGCAAGGGGACAGAGATCTTGAAGAATATAAAGGAGGTCACGGTGGATTGTTCAGGTGGCGGGGGCAGGATATATGAAGGCAAATTGAAATACAGGATAGATGAGGTAGAGGTAAGCAAGATTCCCAGACCCGACACCAAAATAATGATGAACTTTGGAATTCCCGATGGTGCATTCATTCAAAGTCGAATTCCCAATGACGGTGTGGGTTTAGCCCGGGAAGAGTTCATCATCAACTCTTACATCGGCATTCATCCCATGGCCTTGATAGAATATGATAAGTTGAAAAAAGCAGCGAGTAAAGACGAGAAATTGGCGAAGGTGATTGAAGAGATAGATAAGAAGAGCGCGTCATATGAGGATAAAAGGGAGTTTTTCATTGATAATTTAGCCATGGGGATAGCGAAAATAGCGGCGGGGTTTTATCCTAACGAGGTCATCGTTCGGTTTTCTGACTTCAAGACAAATGAGTATGCCAATTTAATCGGGGGATATCGTTACGAGCCAGAGGAAAGTAACCCCATGATAGGGTGGAGGGGGGCGTCTCGCTATTATGATGACAAGTTTAAACCTGCCTTTGGTTTGGAATGCGAATCGATAAAGAAAGTAAGGGACGAGATGGGGTTGACTAATGTGAAGGTGATGGTTCCTTTTTGCCGGACGCCGGAAGAAGGGAGGAAGGTGATAGGAGCCATGGGAGATTTTGGCTTAAGGCAAGGGGAAAATGGGTTGGAAGTGTATGTGATGTGCGAAATACCATCAAATGTGATTTTGGCGGAGGAATTCGCCGATGTGTTTGATGGATTCAGCATAGGGTCGAACGATTTAACGCAACTAACTCTTGGTTTAGATAGGGATTCCGAACTTGTGGCACACATATTTGATGAAAGAAATGAAGCGGTGAAGAAGCTGGTGAAGCAAGTCATAGATGCGGCACACAATCACAAACCAAGGAGGAAAATAGGGATATGCGGTCAGGCGCCGAGTGATTTTCCTGAATTTGCCGACTTTTTAGTTGAATGCGGCATAGATTCGATGTCTTTGAACCCGGACGTGGTACTGGCGACGAGGTTAAATATAGCAGAGGTAGAAAATAGGATAAAATCAAAAACCAAAAGAAAACGCACGTGAGGGCATGAGGGGCTGCTACTATAAATTCAGGATTTTGCCTTGACTTGCTATATTACAGTGATTCCATGGTTAACAAACCTAATATACGTGAACAGACAGAAAAGAGAGAAGAAACCCTTTCCCCTTATGCCGCTAAGAGTAAGTTCAGCCGTGGTCGGCTGAAGTGGGAAGAACCATGCCCTATAAGGACCAGTTTTCAACGTGACCGTGACCGTATAATTCATTCCAAGTCCTTCCGTCGGCTAAAACATAAGACGCAGGTTTTTATTGCTCCCTTAGGTGACCATTATATAACCAGACTTACTCACACTCTGGAAGTATCTCAAATAGCCAGAACTATAGCCCGAGCTCTGAATCTGAACGAAGACCTCACTGAAGCTATCGCTCTAGGACACGATTTAGGGCACACGCCTTTTGGTCATATAGGCGAGGAGGTCCTGAACGAGTTGTATCACGGTGGCTTCAAGCACAATGAGCAAAGCTTACGAGTAGTCGATTTATTGGAGAAGGAAGGACAGGGGCTAAATCTTACCTGGGAAGTGCGAGATGGCATTCTCAATCATTCCAAGGGACAAACGGAGATCTTGGGAGAGGGATGGGGAGATGCCAATACTTTGGAGGGCCAAATATGTAAGATAGCCGATATAGTGGCATATGTTAACCACGACGTCGAAGATGCTATAAGAGCTGGCATTATTTCCAAGAATGATTTGCCCAAGCCGGTAGTAGCAACTCTGGGAGATGCACATTCACAGCGAATTAATACCCTGGTTCGTGATATCATAAACTGCTCGTGGCCTGTTAGTGGCAATGGCAATTTAACCAATCCAACTATAGGCATGAGTCCTCAAGTTCTTAGAGCAACTAACATACTCCGCCAGTTTCTATTTGACAAAGTATATTATCCCAGCTTAGCTGGAGAGGATGCAGTAAAGGCGGGAGAGGTATTGCGTCTGTTGTATTCTCATTTCCTGAAACACGAAGATAGATTACCCCGGGAATTTGCCTCTTTACCAGATAACAGGGAGCGCAAAGTCATTGATTACATTGCTGGGATGACCGATCAATACGCGCTAACATTAGCTGAAGAGATATCTCCATGAGTGTAATCACGGAAGTAAAGCAGAGATTAGACATAGTAGAGCTTGTCTCTGAGTATGTTACTCTGCAAAAAGCGGGGCGTAACTTCAAAGGCTTATGCCCCTTCCACAGTGAGAAACACGCTTCGTTTTTTGTCTTTCCTGAGCAACAAAGCTGGCATTGCTTTGGTGCCTGTGGAACTGGCGGCGATATCTTCTCTTTTATCATGAAAAAAGAGGGCGTTGATTTTGGCCAGGCCCTTCGTCTTTTAGCTCAAAGGGGAGGCATAACCTTAGGCCCTCTTGAGGCGTCAAGCAAGGTCGAGGATGAAAAGAAAGAGAAATTATTCCAGATTAATGAGGCAGCTACTGAATACTATCATCATTTACTTTCGAGCACTAAGGCAGGCGGGGCAGCGAGAAGCTATCTGGCAAGAAGAAAGGTCACGCCCGAGGTTATCAAAGAATTCCGTCTCGGTTTCAGTCCTGATGCCTGGGAAACCCTTAAGAATTACCTACTGGGTAAAGGCTATACAGAAAAGGAGCTAGCAGAAGTTGGTCTAATAATCGAGAAAGAAGAAGGAGGCAGTTACGATCGATTTCGCAATCGGCTGATGTTTCCTATATGTGATATCCAGGGTCGAGTCACTGGTTTCGGAGCAAGGGTTTTGGATGACTCCCTGCCTAAATATATCAACTCCCCTCAAGCACCAATTTTCGATAAGAGCAGCATCTTGTACGGCGTTGATAAGGCTAAGTCTACTGTCAGAAAGAAAAACTTGGTAATAATCGTAGAAGGTTACATGGATGTTCTCACTGCTCACCAACACGGCTGGCAAAATGTGGTTGGCTCAATGGGGACTTCTTTAACCGAGAAGCAGGTAGGAGGCATTAAAAGATTAACCAGTAACATAACACTGGCGCTTGATGCCGATCTTGCCGGAGAAGAAGCTACTTTACGAGGCAGAGCCATATTAGCTTATTCCAATGCTGAAGCAAATGTTATTCTATTACCTCCAGGCAAGGACCCGGACGAAGTAATAAGCGAGGACCCTGCCCTCTGGGAGAAGCTAGTGGGACAAGCTATGCCTATTCTGGACTTCGCCTTTCAATCTGTAATAAGCAAAGTTGATATCAATAAAGCCAAAGACAAGTCCCTGGCTGTACAAAAACTCCTGCCCTCAATTAATGAAATAAAAGACCCTGTACAACAAT
>SOHS01000161.1 GCA_004377135.1 Dehalococcoidia bacterium
ATATTGATTTGGATGCCTTCTTCGTTTCTGTGGAGCAGGTGCTTAACCCGAAGCTGAAGGGAAAGCCGGTAATCGTGGGCGGAGACCCTGAGCGCCGCGGCGTAGTTGCCTCTGCTTCCCATAAATCACGGCCTTCCGGCATCTGTGCGTGGGGATGATAATTGAGCTGGTTCTTCTCATACCGCTTCATGAGTAAATGTGGCAGACACGCGAAAATATTAGAGTTTTGTAATAATCACGAGAGATAATTTATGACGCGCGCAAGGCAATCTCCGGACGGATATACTAGAACAGCTTCGTGCTGATCTCCACTCCATCAAATCCCACATCAATGTACTCGCTCTTGTATCTACCAGAGTTCCGGACGTAGTCCAGATAATCTCGCATTTCATGAGCGGACATTTTGACATTGTCCGCAAAAACTACGCCACCTCTCTCTAACTTGTTTTCAGAAAGCTTGAGATACTTCAAATACTCATCCTTGGTGGCATCAAGGAAAACCATGTCAAATTTATCTTTTATGCCGGGTATAACCGTAAGTGCATCACCAATGTGTAATTCAAACTTGTCAGCAAGCCCGGCCTTTCTTACGTTTTCCTTCGCGAGCCTTGCCGAATTTGGATTTATCTCGATGCTAACAATCCTCCCGTCTTGAGGAAGATGCTCCGCCATGAGTATTGCCGAATATCCAATCAGCGTCCCAACCTCCAAAACATTCTTCACACTGAACCTTCTAACAGTGTCAACAAGGTGTTTCGCCATTGCCGGTCTGATGATGGGCAGGAATGTCCTTTTTGAGAGATCTTCAATTTCTCTTAAGACAATATCGCTTTCCATCGTATTTTAATAATAGGAAAATGATTCTCAAGTAGTCATAAAATTGCAGTTAGAATAATTACATATTTATGACATTAGCGAACCTTTGCTTAGGAAAAGCAAGGTCAGATTCTACTTGGGTGGTAATGTGTCGTTAGGTTTTTCTGAAGCTGGTTCACCACTTGCAGCATGGTAAGTCTTCACTCCTCCAGAGATGTTTCTAGCCGAGAATCCGTTGAGGCGAAGAGCACGCGATGCATAATACGATCTCAGACCCACCGCGCAGTAGACTAGTATTTCTCTGTCCCGCGGCAACTCACTCATACTGCCCCGAAGCGAATGAAGTGGGATATTGTTGGCTCCCTCAACATGACCAAGAGCGAACTCGTGACGTTCACGAACATCAAGAACGTATGCTTGTGAAGATCTCACATCTGCCCAGTGTGCCACGGGAGCATCACCCCGCAGGGCATTGGCAGCTATCATTCCGGCAATATTGACTGGGTCTTTAGCAGCACCGAACTGGGGTGCATAGCATAGCTCAGCTTCCTCTAGATCAAAAACGGTCGCCCCTTGTTGTATAGCCATTGCAATCACATCTATGCGTTTCTCAACTCCTTCTTCGCCAACAGCCTGCGCGCCCAAGACTCTCCCGTCTTCTGTTGAAAAGATCAGCTTCATGGTGATCGGCTTTGCTCCAGGGTAATAATTAACATGATGGCCCGGGTGCAGATAGATCTTCTCGTAGTGTCCTTCTTGACCGCTGAGTTTGCGGCGATTCAGACTTTTCTCACTCATGCCGGTGGCCGCAACGGTAACATTAAAAACTTTACACACTATGGTGCCCTGAACGCCCCGAAACCTGGCTTCACGGCCCAAGATAACGTCTGCCGCAATTCGCCCCTGGCGATTGGCAACGCCAGCCAGTGGGAAGAGACTCCACTCGCCGCTCACGAAATCCCTTGCCTCCACTGCATCGCCGACTGCCCATATTCGCTCGTCGCTTGTGAACATTTGATCATTGACACGGATGCCGCCCAGTCGTCCTATCTCCAGGCCAGCCTCCTTTGCAAGCGTAATCTCCGGGTGAACGCCTATAGCGAGCAGGACCATGTCGCAGATATATCTGCCTCCTGACTTGGTGATTACGGAAATCGTGTTTCCCACGGGATCTTGCTCGAATCCAGCCACACCGTCGCCCAGACAAAGGGAAACACCATTTGCAGTCAGGTGTTCCTGTATCGGCACTGCCATCTCTGGATCAATGGGCGGCATAACCTGTTCAAGCATCTCAACTATGGTGACGGAGATGCCGCGCCTGACCAAGTTCTCAGTCGTCTCCAGCCCAATGAAGCCCCCACCGACTACAACTGCTCGCTTTGCCTTTCTCTCGGTAATTTGTTCCCTTATCCGACGGCTATCTGGGATTGTTCGTAGGCTGAATATGCCGGATAGGTCGATGCCAGGAAGGGGAGGCCGAACCGGCGCTGCTCCAGTAGCAAGCACCAAGGCATCATATTTCTCCCGATATACTTTGCCGGTCCCGCCATTCCTTATCTCGATTTCATGCTTCTCTCTATCGATTGACCGGACTTCGCTCCGCAGTCTCACTTCGATATTGAATCTCTTTTTGAAAATCTCTGGCGTGGCAATGAGAAGGTCTCTCTCATCAGTTATGACATCACCCACATAATAGGGCAAACCGCAGTTAGCAAAGGAGACATAAGAGCCACGTTCAAATATGATGATTTCCGCCTTTTCTGACAGCCTGCGTGCCCGCGCCGCGCAAGATGCCCCGCCAGCCACTCCACCCACTATCAAGACTCGCGGTTTACCAGACTGACGTTTTTCCTCGAGATTATTCTCCATTGTGTCAACATCCTCCTTTGCTACTGACTTATTAGTCCCACTCACAGGTATGTTACCATAATACGAGAGGGTCGATATAGTCACCTTAAGACAAGACCGATCGCCCCGAATGCCTCAAGGGAAAGCCGGTAATCGTCGGCGGAGACCCTGAGCACCGCGGCGTAGTGGCCTCTGCTTCCTATGAAGCGCGACCTTTCGGCATCCATGCCGGCAGGCTGCTACCTAAGAAATAGTCAACAGTTTTTATTTGGTGTCCAAGATATGCTATAGAGTTAAGGAGCAACAAAACGTCAAAATGTGGTGATTCTAGGCTTGTACCCAAAATGAGTTTAGAGTAGTATATGATAAATAATCTGTTTCAATTTTAGGACTGTAGGAGGACTATCATGGCATGGTGGAGCTGGATTCTTATAGCAATATTGATTGGTCTGATAGTGCTGTTAGTCTTGTTGAGGCGGAGGCGCTAAAGTCGAAGCCACCAAAAGCCAAAATGCTGTCCAGAGAAGACCCGATACGATTATTATCTCTTGCTCAGTTTGGTTAGTGTGAGTGTGACAGATTGTGGAGTGAATCCATCACATCAATTACGTTGCTAATTCTTCCCCAATCCTTAGTCTCACATGCTTTCTTCAGTTCAGCGATTACCCATGCATCGGTATCGCTTAAGAAACTGATCAGGTCTTCTTTCAACATAGGCCAAGATTCAAGGATGGTATATTCAGTATTTGACATTTTTCGTTTCCTCCAAGACTATCGGTTTTTAGTATTCTAAATTATCCGACACTAATGCACAATTCATCATTTTGTGTAATGAGGTAACAAAACAGGCAATTGTTAGCCGAAATACACATTG
>SOHS01000130.1 GCA_004377135.1 Dehalococcoidia bacterium
CCGGTGGTTGTCCTACGACCAAATACCTCACGTGTGACTGGGAAGGAAATAACACCACCGAGCCCCTTTACAGCAATGATAAGCTAGCTGTGGACTTGCTCGGGCCTAGCTCCGATCTCAGTCACAACTTGTTCCTAGAGCGGGGGACTCACGCACCCGTTGTTTTCAAAACGACACACTATCTGATAGTAGTGAGAGAGCTCGAGGAAATACCTGCTCTCCCGGAGAATACTCAAGCAATTGTGGTATTTAACATAACTCCTGCGGATGCCGAGTTCGACAAGGATATTTTCCTGACACTGGGCATCGATGAACTACCCGAGAACGCTCTAAACGTAACCATGGCTTATTATGACGACGTTAATGGAGTCTGGGTACTGATGGAGAGTGAAGCAGGCGGACCGAATGGTGTGGCAGAACTGACTCTATCCGCGCCGATAAACCACTTCAGTATATTTGGTGTGCTGGCTGAGCTTGAACCGACACCTCCTCCACAGCCTGCCCATTTTGTCCCCAGTGGCTTGAGCATCGAACCCAGTGTGGAAAAGCTATCGGCATTCGTGACCAAGACCGGGGAAAGCGTCACCATTACCGCTAATATAGCCAACGACGGTGGGCAGGAAGGCACCTATACTGTTGAGCTGAAGCTAAATGGAGAAGCAGTAGATACCAAGATAGTGACACTGGGTACTGGACAGAGCAAGCAGGTGAGTTTCACCGTGTCTGAATTGAATTATGGCCAGTATGAAGTGGATGTTGCCGGGTTGAGCGATACGTTCACAACGTCACGAACCATCACCTGGTGGCTTATCATTGTCATAATAGCCGCGATTGGCTTGATTATCTGGGGAGTGGTCTGGGGGAGAAAAAGGCGCAAGGCGCAGCAAGAGGCATAGAAAGATAAAACGGGGATAACCGAGCTTCAGGCTCGGTTATCCCCTCCCTCTTTCACCCTGCCAAATCTGGTTAAGAATAAACTTGGGATAGCTTTATAGCAAGGAGATTTGGATAGAAGAAATTGTTGGCTGTGTGCCTATAGGTTAGGTGGGTAACAGCGGTAAATATCATAATCATAAGTAAATAATTAGACAGAGGTTAGATAAACTGGTGAAAAGAAAGAGAGCAATAGATATAAAGCGCGGATTAGCTTTCGTCATACTTGTCTCGCTGATAGCGTTGCTAATAATTACTTCTGGATGTGTGGCGGCTGGAGCTCAAACGAAGGAGCCTTATACCTATTCCTCTGAGATTTACGATGCCTCTAAGGTTTCGCCAGCAACTGAGCAGGAGGTTCTGGATTTCCTCGCTCAAGACGCCACAGATAAGAATTTGTGGCGAGAGGGGGTCTATGAGTGTGGACATTTCTCCGCTGATGTCTGGTGGAATGCCTATATGCAAGGACTGGAGGCTTGCATGGTCTGGGTAAAGCGTATGAAATGGGGTGAAGAGCAACCTCACTGGGTAGTTAAGTTTCGCATTGAAGATAAAGCTCAGAACTATTGGCTCTGGATAGAGCCGTCAAGTGATGAGGTTGTTGACGAAGACGACTATGCAATCCAGGACACTTTTTGCGAAGAGGAAGCTTTCAATCTTTGCAAAACTTGGTGGGAAGAAAGCCTTAGCTAGTCAACGCTTGCCTATTGCTCTCCTTCCTGGATAATCTCAAACAGCTTTTCCCGGCTCTCTAGGTGGTCAATATATAGAACGCCATCAAGGTGCTCAATTTCCTGTTCGAGAGCCTGAGCCAGAAACCCTTGTGCTTTGAGGCGAAATTGCTTACCGTGTCGGTCTTGCGCTTTGACCTTCAACGTTACCGCTCTTTTTATTTCCCCAAAGTAGCCAGGTACGGATAAGCAGCCTTCTTGAACTATTCGCTCGCCTTCCTTTTTTACTATTTCAGGGTTAATTAGAGTGATGAGTTCCTGTTCTGGCACCTCGATGACTGTTATGCGAAGTAACACTCCTACCTGCGGGGCAGCGAGGCCGGCTCTATTTGGGTCAGCGCGTAACGTATCGATCATGTCATCGATTAACCTTTGAATGGAGCTGTCGATTTTAGTTACTCTTTTGGCCTTTTGTCGCAACACGGGGTCAGGCAAGGTGCGAATCTGTAAAACTGCCATACTTCCTCTGAAAAAGCGCCTGGATTTTTATCTCATTCCGATTATACCACTGCTAGCTGATTAATATCACCTTAGATATTAAAGATTGATTCGTAACATCGCTCTGTTATACGAGTTTGTCTCTATCATTATGAGTATAGAGGATGTGGTGAGGGGATACGGGGAAGCAATTGACCTTGGTCAGGCTGAGATGTAAAATCAGTGAAAGCGAACAAAAATAGCCGAAGGAAGCGATAGTCTTCAAGAAGTAACTGTTAAAAGGTACTGGCGACAATCAATGGTCGTTAATTACCATCCAGAAGAAGGTATTTCGAGGCTGAGAGTAATCTATGAAAGGGGAGACAAATGGCAAATCAAGACGCTGTTCGACTAGATATTGAAGGTACTGTTGCCACAGTGCTGTTAAACCGACCGGAAGCATTGAATGCCTTTAACCTGGATGTCTTTTTGGGGCTTCAAAAAACAGCGCAGGCTATCAAGGAAAACCCTGAGGTCAGGGTTGTTATCATAACCGGTGCCGGTGATAAGGCGTTTAGCGCCGGGCTGGACTTGAAGATGGTAGCCTCCGGGAAAGGGCCCACCGAAATTGTTCCCAATTACCGGCAGGGCTATGATTCCCTGTACAATTTGAAGATGATATTTACCATGTACGAAGAGCTGGCCGTACCGGTTATCGCTGCCATAAACGGGTACTGTTTAGGGGCAGCCCTGGAACTCATTCTTTGCTGCGATATACGCCTGGCTTGTGATACTGCCGTATTTGGGCTTCCTGAGATTCAGCTGGGGGTTATCCCTGACCTGGGAAGCACGCAGCGGTTACCCCGGATAGTGGGAACAAGCATTGCTAAGGAACTGATTCTTACCGGACGAAGAATCGACGCTGCCGAAGCGCTCCGGGTTAGGCTGGTAGACCATGTATATTCTAAAGACCAGCTAATGGTTGAAGCCAAGAAGCTGGCCGAAGAAATAGCCAAAATCAATCCCCGCCTTATTCAAGGTGCCAAAAGAGCGACTACTCTTGCTCTGTCGACCCCACTCGACATAGGGCTTCGAATGGAGACCGACATATGTCTTGGCTCAGGTAGTGGTGCCGAAATGGGTGAAGCTGCCCAACAGTTTACCAAGAAAGAGTAGCCTCAACATGCCTGGGGGATGGAGTCAGGTTGGTCAGATGCGAACGCTGGTCATTCATTGCCCTCCCCCCAAAAAGAGGTTTTTAGACAGCCTGTATCCCGTATCCAGCGAAGTTGTTCTCGGAATCAGCCGGTAGTATAGATTTAGTTAAGGCTAAGAAACGAATGGGGTTGCCGGAAACTTTGGATAGCTACGCGTGCTTTCTTCACAGGTGAGACGGTTGACTCAGGTATGGCTAATCACTATACTAGGGTAACCACAAATGAGTTACACCCTCACTGTCGAGAGTCTTGACGGCGTTACTTCTTCCTGGGACAAGTTGCGTCACTGCTTGAAGTGGGGCTCCATTTTCGTTTTACCTGCCTGGCTGAAGGTCTGGTGGGAGGCATTTGGTGGAGAGGGCGAACTGTATTTACGGACGCTACGGCAAGGGGAGAAAATCATCGGCTTTGCCCCACTTCTAGTGAATAAGGAAACGGCTTCTTTTATCGGTAGCGCTGACGTCTCTGACTATTTAGACTTTGTTATTATTGCGGGCAGAGAAAGGGACTTTTTCAAGGTATTGCTTGATGATTTGAGAGAGCGGGGTATAAAGAAGCTGGACCTGAGACCTTTGCGGCCTGATTCTACCGTGCTCACTCAACTCGTAGGTGTCGCCCAGAACCGGGGGTATGATGTTCTCTGCCACCCCGAGGATGTTTCTCTGGAATTGGATTTACCTACTACCTGGAATGAATACCTGGCGATATTGAAGAACAAGCAGCGCCACGAAGTTAGGCGGAAGTTGAGGCGGTTATGGGAGGCTGGTAGTGTAGAACATCGCTGCGTTGAGGTCGGTCGGGAGGTTGAAGATTATCTGGATATTTTTTTGAAGCTCTTTTCATTGAGCAAGGATGATAAAGCCGGCTTCATGAATCACAAGAGAGAATCGTTCTTCAGGTCACTGGCTAAGGCTATGGCTGAGATTGGGCTATTGAGGTTAGGTATCATACAGCTGGACAAGGTACCGGCGGCGATGACCATGGGTTTTGACTACGATGGCTCGCACTACCTGTATAACAGTGCATATGATCCGCAATTTAGCTATTTAAGCGTGGGACTGCTTTGTAAAGTCCTTTGCCTCAAAGAGAGCATTGAAAGGGGTAAAAGGAAATGGAACTTTTTGAAAGGTGGAGAACCGTACAAATATCAACTCGGTGGCCGGGAAGTGCCCCTCTACAGTTGCCAGATAACTATCAACTGACAACAATGAGGAGGAGCACACTCTGATGCCGGTTAGTCAACTGAGAATAGCTATGCTCAGTGCCCATAGTTGCCCTGTGGGAAAACTAGGGACAAAAGACACCGGTGGCATGAGTGTCTACATCCGGGAGATTGCCTGCGAATTGGGTCAGCAAGGACATTTAGTGGATATCTATACTCGCGTTCATGACCCCGAAGACCGCCAAATCTATGAACTCAATCAGAATGCAAGGCTCATTCACCTCAAAGCAGGGGAAGACGAGGAGATACATAAGTTGGCCGTGTACTCCCATCTCCCCGATTTTGTTGGAAACCTGGAGAATTTCAGGAGGCAGAATGACCTCCAGTACGATTTAATATTTAGCCATTACTGGCTTTCCGCGCTAGCAGGAACATATTTACAACAACGGTGGCATGTGCCTCATATCGCTATGTTCCATACACTAGGTGCAGTTAAAAATGCGTTTAGGGAAGGGGATTATTTGGCACTAGACGAGGATGAGCCCAGACTTCGTATTGAGACAGAAAGGGACCTGTTGCAGAAGTGCCATCACATTATCTCTCCAACAGAGAGGGAAAAGGAAGAGCTTATTCGCCACTATGGCGCATCGTCGGAAAAAATCAGTGTGGTGCCCTGTGGTGTAAATCTGAAGCAGTTCAAGGCATTAGACAAAGCACAGGCCAGGCAGTATCTGGGCCTTGGTAATGATAAGATTATTCTGTTTGTGGGTAGAATTGACCCCTTAAAGGGTATAGATAAGTTAATAAAGGCTTTGCCCTATCTACGGAATATTCAAGGATTAAGGCTACTGGTAATCGGTGGCGGTGAACACAGCCAGCATGAAATAGAACAACTACGGAAACTAGCCTGTAATCTTAAAATAGAGAATTCAGTTACTTTTCTGGATTTGGTGAAGCATGAGCAACTACCTTATTTTTACAGCGCGGCTGACGTTTGTGTGGTTCCTTCTTACTACGAAAGCTTTGGGTTGGTGGCTCTGGAATCCCTAGCCTGCGGCACACCAGTAGTGGCTACTGATGTGGGTGACTTTAAAAACATTATTCGAGAAGGAGAGACTGGGTATGTGGTAAGAGACAATGTTCCCCATCGTCTTGCTGACAAAATAGCCTTGCTTCTTTCCCGGCCAAGCACAGATAAAAAATCTGCCCAGTTAATTCGGGCGACAGTAAGTAAATTTAGTTGGTCGAATATTGCTGAAGCGGTTATCAGGGATTGCCAACTGGTATTGGCTAACTACCTTATCCCTGTGTCCTGATTTATTACCTTTTCATACCAAAAAGTGTTGGCTTGAACCTCAAAACCAATGGATCGGTAAAGAGCACAGGCTGCTTTGTTCTCGCTGTCGACGGTCAATTCGGCAACCTGCAAACCCTTGCTTTTGAGGCAGGCTAACCCGGCCAGCACCAATTTTTTGCCTATTCCTTTACCCCTGTAATCTGGGGCCACCCCGAGCATAAGGATCCGCCCCTTTCTGATACTGGGCATTCCTTCCTCACAGCTTATCCCTATCCAGCAATAGCCGATGGCTTTATCTCCCTCGTGGATTACAACAATATCTTCCCGCGAACAAGTGCTTGAATTTACACGAAAGGTCATTTCCTCCACAGTATTGGGCTGGTATCCCCAGGCGCCAGCAAAGGCACGATTCTGAAATTGACTCAGTTTGTCTTCTTCGCCGGGCTCAAGATGGCGGCAGCCTGGAATCGCCCGGACCATATCTAGTTCGGCAACATCGGCAATGTCCAAACCCAATTCAAGAAACCGTCGGACAAGGCTAAAGCCCAGCCCGGATAGCACCCTCATCGCAACCATGTTGTCCTCCCTTATGTTTACATGGACTACTTTGGCTCCTAGTTCTTTAGCACGGTCTGTAGCATAACTGAGGAGTTTTGTCGCCAGCCCCCTTCTACGATGCTCAGGGGCTACCCAGCAGTCAAGAACCACCCGCCCGATGGTCAGCTCTGGTTTAACATCCATATAGCCGACCATATCCTCACTGCACAGGACAAACAAGTCTTCCTCAGGGGAGTAGTTTGGCCGCCCTAGTTGTTCAGCAACAAACTGTGGTGAAACACAACGCCCGGTCGGCTCCAGTTTTTCGGCCTCAGCAATCAATAAAACGTACTTATTGAAATCGCCCGGTTGATAGTTCCTAATCTTATAGAGGCAACTCCTCATTGCCTTTGTTGGCATTCCCAATTTGAATTGTATCAACCTGAGGAATGTTATACAATTGCTGCCGAGTACCTCCTTCCAAGAAGGCTCAGGCATAATGATCAAGCCAGCTCATGTGATGGTAATTACACCTCATCCCGATGATGCTGAATTTGGTGTTGCCGGGACTGTAGCTCGCTGGACAGGTGAAGGAAAGGATGTTATCTACGTGGTATGCACCAATGGCGACAAGGGCACCAGTGACCCAACTGTGAAACCAGACGAACTAGCCAGAATCAGAGAACAGGAACAGCTAACAGCAGCCAAGCTATTAGGGGTGACGAAGGTCATCTTCCTGCGCCATCCAGACCAAGCTCTGGAAGATACACCTGAATTCAGAAAAGAGATTGTGCGCCTGATAAGGACATACAGACCAGAGACAGTGGTCACTGCTGACCCATACCGGCGCTATATCTGGCACCGTGATCATCGAATCACTGGACAGGTTACACTTGATGCCATCTTCCCCTACGCCAGGGATTTTCATTCCTTTCCTGATTTACTGGAGGAAGGGCTTCCGCCTCACAAAGTCAAAGAGGTATTGCTCTGGGGCGCTCAAGAGCCTAACTATCGCACTGATATTACCACCACCTTTGCCACTAAAGTTGCCGCCCTGCGTTGCCACAAGAGCCAGATAAGCGACAATCCTTCTGATGGATTGGAGGAACGTCTTAGGGAACGACATAAGGCACTAGCCCATGGGGAAGATTATGAACTAGCTGAAGCTTTCTACCGGATAGAGATATGGTGGTAATCAGCCTACCAATTTCAGTGGGCAATGCTTTAGCCTTGCCTACGTTAAAAGCCAGAGCACTTCGCCGCACAGGTTGGGCTCATGAGGTCGAGAGGTAAAGACAGCAAACTCTTCCTTCTCGTTCTTTAATACGGTGGAATTCCCGTGGCCAGGGTATATTTGAGTATCGTCTGGCAATACAAAGATTTTCTCGGTTATAGACTTGATTATCTGCTTAAAATCATCTGGGGAGCTTGTCCTCCCCGGTCCTCCAGGGAAAATGGTATCTCCTGATATAAGGTAGCGACCAACCCTGAAGCACAGACTACCTGGGGTGTGCCCCGGTGTATGAAGCACTGTAAACTTAAGCTCTCCCAACCAAACCGTGTCCCCATTATTTAATAATATCTCTGGGGGTGAGGTCAGCTTCCTTGCGTCAGAAGCGTGGGCAGCCAGGGGAACTTTCAGTTCAGCGCGTAATTGGGCAAGAGCACCAATATGGTCCATGTGGTTGTGAGTCAACAATATGTATTGAGGTGTGGTATTTTTCAATTTATCTTTGATGATGTTCGCCTCCGCGGGAGCATCTATTAGCGCACTATCCTGGGTTCTTCGATGGGTTACAATATACGCGTTGGTCCCGAAGGGACCCAGTTCAAGCTTCTCAACCCGAATAGCATTGTCTTCGGCTACGATTGTCATAGTTCACCATTCCCGGGTTTGACCATATATTCACAATTATACCATGAGGTGGGAAGGACTGAACGTCAGTAAGCAACAAAGGTTCATTGACGGGGAACAGAAGGCAAAGTAAAATTCATGGTAATGTACAACAAGGCTGTGCTCGATAATGGCTTGAGAGTTATCACCAGTACTATGCCCCATAGCCGCTCAGTATGCCTTGCAATCCTCGTAGGTGCTGGTTCCTGCTACGAAAGTGAAGAAGAGGCGGGCATCTCCCACTTCGCCGAGCATTTATTCTTCAAAGGCACACAGCGGCGACCAACGTCCAAGGAAATAACTCAGGATATTGAAGGCGTTGGTGGCATAATCAATGCTGGCACAGACAAGGAATTAACTATCTTCTGGTGTAAGGTTGCTAAGCCTCACTTCCCCGTCGCCCTTGACGTGCTATCTGACCTCTTGCTCAATTCTCTCTTTGATAGCAAAGAAATAGAGCAAGAGCGGCGGATTATCAGCGAGGAAATCAATATGAACCTGGACCTTCCTCAGCAAAGGATAAGCATGCTCATAGACGAGCTGTTATGGCCGGAGCAACCTCTGGGGCGCGAGGTCATCGGATACAGGGAAACTGTATCTTCGATAACAAGGGAGCAACTATTAAACTACGTTGCTCACAGATATATGCCCAATAACACCGTGCTTAGCATTGCCGGCAACATACAACATGAAGAAGCAGTGGCTCAAATTGAGCCTCTGTTTAGTAAATGGGCTGCCGGGGAGCTAATAACTGGCTATATAACTGATGACAAGCAAACGGAAGCCAGGTTACGTATTGAGCCCAGGGATATCGAGCAAGCGCACCTTTGCCTCGCTGTTCACGGCTTTTCTCGCTCCCACCCGCAACGTTTTACCCTTGACTTGCTTAACACAGTCCTTGGCGGTGGCATGAGCAGCCGCCTATTTACGGAGATACGAGAGCATAGGGGGCTAGCCTACGATATTCACAGCTATACCGAGCACTTCCTCAAGTCGGGGGCATTTGCTATTTATGCTGGCGTTGACCCCCAAAAAATAGAAACTGCTGTGGTAGCTATCCTCGAAGAGATGTCTCAAATTAAACAAAGAATTACCGCCAATGAGCTTACCAGGGCTAAAGAATTGTCAAAAGGAAGATTATATTTGCGGTTTGAGGATAGCCAGAATGTAGCGTTATGGTACGGTGGTCAGGAGATATTAACGCAGCAAATCCTGGACATAGACGATGTCATTTCTATTGTGGATGCCATTACCATAGATGAGCTAAAAGAAGTAGCCGAGGAGATTCTAACCGATAGTGGACTTAATTTAGCTGTAACAGGACCGATTAAGGAAGAAGAGTCTTATCGAGATAGTCTTATCAAGGAAAAGCCTTTAAGGCAATTGCTTAAGCTCTAATATTATACAGAAGGAACCGCCTCACGGCGGTTCTTTCTGCTTCTGGTGAATTTAGTTGAATTCCAGCCACAGAGGCTACATCATGCCCTCGTATCCTCCTCCTCCTGGCATCGCCGGCATCTTTTCCTTCTCAGGAATGTCCGTTACCAGGGACTCCGTAGTCAGAATCATAGTGGCAATGCTCGCACCATTCTGTAGAGCGCTCCTGGTGACCTTGAGAGGGTCTACAATGCCCCTTTCTACCATATTTACACCCAGTTCATCTTTGAAGGCGTCGTAGCCTATGCCAGGCTTGCTTTCCTTTATGGCATTTATCACCACTGAGCCCTCCCGGCCACTATTTCCAGCGATGCACCTCAGAGGCTCCTCCAGGGCTCGTTTCAAGATATTCACCCCAGTAGCCTCATCACCCCCCATCTTGAGCTTCTTCAAGGTCGGCAAGGCATTGAGAAGGGCAACACCACCACCAGGCAGGATACCTTCTTCGACGGCAGCTCGAGTAGCTGACAAGGCATCCTCTACACGGTGTTTTTTCTCTTTAAGCTCTGTTTCCGTAGCCCCACCTACTTTAATCACCGCCACGCCGCCTGCTAATTTAGCCAGTCTTTCCTGTAATTTCTCCTTATCATAATCCGAGGTGCTTATATCAATCTCGGCCCTGATTTGCTTAATTCGAGCCTCAATATCTTTAGTCTCGCCCTTGCCTTCAACAATAGTGGTATTATCTTTATCGGCAATCACCCTTCTGGCTCGCCCTAAATCCTCCACTGTCACCGAATCTAATTTCCTGCCAACTTCTTCAGATATAACAGTGCCTCCGGTAAGAACGGCTATATCCTGAAGCATGGCTTTTCTCCTGTCGCCAAAGCCAGGTGCTTTAAGCGCTAGCGGGGATAAAGTGCCCCTCAGCTTATTAACCACTAACGTAGCCAGGGATTCGCCTTCCACATCTTCAGCGATAATCACCAGATTTTTAGAGAATTGGACAATTTTTTCCAAAGCGGGCAGGATATCGTTTATGGCCGATATCTTCTTATCAGTAATGAGAATGTAGGGGTCCTCTAGCTCTGCCCTCATTTGTTCGGCGTTGGTGATGAAATAAGGGCTGATGTAGCCGCGGTCGAACTTCATACCCTCAACAAACTCGGTCTCGAATTGCAGCCCCTTGCCTTCTTCGACAGTGATAACACCATCTTTGCCCACCTTTTCCATAACGTCAGCAATCAAATTGCCAATTTCTCGGTCAATAGCTGATATAGCGGCTACCTGAGCTACCTGCTCTTTACCAGCCACTGGTATAGACATTTTCTTGAGCTCATCAACTAAAGCCTCTATCCCTTTATCAATCCCACGCTTTAGAGCCATGGAATCAGCTCCAGCAGCGATGTTCTTGAAGCCCTCATTAATAATAGCCTGGGCTATAATAGTGGATGTACTGGTGCCATCGCCACATTGGTCATTGGTCTTGGTGGCTGCCTGCTTTACTAGCTGCACCCCCATATTCTCAAAGGGGTCAGGCAACTCTATTTCTTTGGCTATAGAAACGCCGTCGTTGAGAACCGAAGGAGCACCCCATTTCTTATCCAGTGCTACGGGTCGCCCGCGTGGTCCCAGAGTTACCCTGATAGCATCGGTCAGGGTATCTACGCCGTTCTTTAATGATTTCCTTGCTTCCTCGCCGAAAATAATTTGTTTTGCCATTCGCTTACCTCCTTTTCTTAACTCCGCTTGGCCAGAATATCACCCTCTCGCATGATAACCAGCTCTTCATCTTCTAGCTTAAACTCTGTGCCAGCGTATTTGGAATAAATAACCTTGTCTCCTTTCTTTACCTCCATGGCGATACGTTTGCCATCTTCAGTCAACCTGCCCGGACCGACAGCAATAATTTTGCCTTCCTGGGGCTTCTCTTGGGCTGTATCTGGTAAAACTATCCCTCCTTTGCTTACTTCTTCCTTGGGCGTTGGTTTTATCACTACCCTGTCTCCCAAAGGTTCAATCTTAGCCATGTTTCCTCCTTTCCTAGATTTATTTTAGCACTCTATCCCTGAGATTGCTAACTTTTTATTATATCAAGAAAACCCAAAAATGCAAGAGGTTTTTACCGAAATTTAGCAAAAATTTCTTGAATTATTACACTAAACCGTGTATAATTTTTAAGAGATGGAGCGAAGAAAAAAGAAAAAAAGGCAATGGAGTAAAGAAGAGATTAGGGCGCTAAGGCAACATCTGAATTTAACTCAAATGAAGCTAGCCGATGAATTAGGCACGCGGCAACAAACCATAAGTGAATGGGAAAAGGGGCTGTATAGACCTCGAGGAGCATCGGCAACCTTGCTCAACATAATTGCCGAACGAAGTGGCTTTACTTACAAAGCCGAAGAGAAGCACGATGAATCAAATTAAGGTAGGCTGCCGGGGTTTTTCCAGGGGCAAGAGGAAATATTGTGAGCAATACTCCAAGGTTTAAACAATTGATACAAGGTGACAGGTAATTTTTTGTGCCATGATTACACGTAATCGGATAAAATTCTCGGAAAAACAAGCAGCTCTAATATGGCAACAAGTGGTGGGAAGGGAGCTGACCTCTTCGGAAGACGCGCTAGTCAGTGTAATCTATCCTGGGAGGACTAATGGTGATAGTGGCCCTGATTTTCGGGATACGGTTATTGTAAATAAATCTCATTTGACGAAAGGGGATGTAGAGGTTCACATTAAATCCAGCGATTGGTATAGCCATGAACATCATGTTGATGCTGCATATAATAATGTCATCCTTCATGTTGTGATGTG
>SOHS01000053.1 GCA_004377135.1 Dehalococcoidia bacterium
CGGCCGAGTCTTTACTCATATGGACATCGCTGGCTTGCTAGGCGGTGCCGCTACCGTCATCATGGGCATAATTGTAATCTTGATATCACTTTATATCGGAACGTAGGTTAACGTCCCGAATGGCGGCCTTTGGCAAGGAGATATTCGGCCGAGTCTTTGCTCACATGAACATCGCTGGCTTGCTAGGCGGTGCCGCTACCATCATCCTAGGCATACTTGTAGTCTTGGTAGGACTTACTTTCAGCGTTTAGGCCTTTCCTTAGTGTCCCTTTGACGCCAGTGACAGGCCACCACGACCAAATGTGATAAATTATGCTGCTCATGACGCGGGCTATCAGTCTGAGGATGAAGAGTCCAAACTGTATAAGCCATAGTATCGGTGGGTTGTATATAAGAAAGGCTACGACGCGACCGATTAACCTGGTAATGACAACGATGGCAATCGCTATACCGCTTAATGGTGGGTTATACAAAAGCCAGGCTACTGCGGCTGAAATCCCCCTGAGGTAAAAAATGAGGGCTGCTATTAGCCAGCGTAGAGGAGGGTGGTAGAGGAACCAGGTTATACCTAGAGGAATTCCCACCAGTATTTTCCAGAGCAGGGCAACAGTACGAAACGAAATGTCCCAGAAGAAATCTCTCACTGTAGGCCAACCGCGGCGCCATATCCTCACCAGCCATACCACTAGGCCCAGTAAAAGCAGGAAGAGGAAGAGCAGTCCAAAGACTAAGACTGTGATTGGTAACTCTATGCCTATGAGCGGTATCGTGACTGTGGGGACATTAATACCTGGAATATACCCCACACCCATACCTATGGCCAGCAGCACAAAGGCCAGAAAGGCGATGTTTCTCAGTTGAGCTGACCATCTCCCCATCCGCACCAGCCAGGGATAGATAATACGCCATGTGAAAAGAATAGCTAGCGGTATCAGTACCAAAGATAAAATAGCTAGAGGGATCATCCCGGCAGCCAGGAAAAAGGCTATCGTTGCACCGAAATAAGCGATAACCGCGGTGAGCAATAAGAGCACTAAACAACTCATATCGTCCTACTCTCCTCGGCGCACTGAGAAAATTTCACCTCGCTTTTCTTCATCCCACCCAGTCCGCGTTTTAACACAGATTCATGAGAAAATTAGTATCATAATACCCAACAAAGCTGTGGAACAAATCGTCACAGCACTCGTAAACATACCCATGACTAAAGTGAGAGCCATAGCAACCATAGCAGCCAGAGCTGCGAACATACTCATGCCCGCGGCTAAAAATAATATTGGCGCGAGCAACAAGAAACCTATCATACGACACCACACTCACTAGTGGACCCGCTCAACATCATGCTGCTCCTTCCAAAGAGTTCAATACCACGCTGTGAGCTTGCCCACAATCAATTTTACGCTCACCCCTAATCTAACAATCTTCCCCACGGCAGCCTCGCCGCAGAACCGGGAGAATTTCTGCGGATTGAACTTATTCTGTTACCTTAAATTTTGTTTCTCGATAGGCCACGACCATGAGCACGACCAGCACTACCAGTCCTACTACTACCCATACCCAGGTCGGAATCGGGGACACCCTGAACTCGATATAATCCGACCAGGCGCCTTCGTTGCCGTAATCATCTACTACCTTAACCCGCCAGTAGTAGGTACCCTTGGGCAAAGCCTCGTCCTCAGTCAGTGTGTAGCTGCTTTCTGCAATACCTGATTTCGACCAGATGTTTCCAGAACCGGCAGTTGTGTTTATCTCGAGGGTATAAGTATAAGTGGTGCTACCCGTCGCCCCCTGCCAGTTAAAAGTCACGTCCCCCGACCTTAGTCTATTGTCCTTAGGCGAGATGGGCAGCGGCGTTGTTGATAGGGTTTTCTTCATTACCGTGAAGTCAGTCGAGTCAGTAGCCCCACCTTCGTCGGTTACCACCAGGGTCTGTTCGCCCTCAGGGCTTCCTTTCGGCACACGGAAACTAATGTTAACATTGCCATTGGACTGAGTTCGCATATCTCCTGACGCGGCAACGCCACCAATAGTCACCGTTAAATCTTGACTGCCGCGAAAGCCATTGCCGGTGAGGCTAACGACGTCGCCGGGTGCTCCCTCAGCCGGGCTCAGTTCTATCATTTGAGCTTGAGTATCGAGGGTGGTCGTCACAGCCGCGGTTGTGTCACCAGAAGCCGATACAGTGTGGCTGCCGTAGGCGCTGAGTCGCAGGGCAAAGGAGGATTCCCAACAACCATAAGTATCAACGGGGATGTCGGTAGCCACAACCGTCCCATCAAAGGTAACCTTGACGCCCTCTTCCCCGGGTGCGAACCCTCCTCCTATAACGGTAATCTCATCCCCCACATAAGCCAGGGCAGGCGTAACTGATATTCCCGCAATCACAGTGAACTTAACAGGATCTACATTACGGGCCCTGGTGGTTTCTCCTGAGGCGGCGATGTCGTAGCGGCCGCATGTACGAATGGGGACAGTGATGCTGGCACTCCAGGAGCCATCTTCATCCGCAGTGATGTTTTCCTTCCTCGCCTCCCCATCGAAGGTAACTTCAATGTCCTCTTCTTCACTGGCAAAGCCGGTACCTTCAATATTAATCTTCTGACCCACCGTGCCTGAATCTGGCGTGACAGTGATTTCTGGGATTACCTTAAAATATTTGCTCACCCAATTTACCCATACCGTACCTTCTTTACCTTCGACCTTGAAGATATAGCCACCGGCAGGGGTATCCGGGATGGTATAAAATACTTCCCAGCTACCCACAGTATTAGCCGTAGCCGTCTTTTCCTCGCCCTTTTTTACCTCGCCCTGGAATAGGGTAACCCGGATGTCCTGCGAGGCGGCAAAACCATAGCCGTTGAGAGTTACTTCCGTGCCCACCGGCCCCTCTTCAAGGTCAATCTTGACGGACGGGTTGACTGTAAAAGTAGCAAAGGTGTTCGTCGCCGGGTCGGCATAAGTGTTGTCAACCAAATAAACATTATGACTGCCCTTCTTAGCCTCGGGCATAAAGAACGTGAGGGTGCGGATTCCGGCTCCGCTTACTGTGAATGTCCCTACAACACTGCCTGCTGCACGAGAATCCCAGCAGATATGATAGGTGCCGGCGGCTGCAACAGTCGCTGTTACTTCGATTATCTCATCGCAGAGCCCTGCTTCGATAAGCTCGCCGCAGACCCCACAAACAGGCGCAAGAGTAATGGTATACGTTGCTGGCGCGAGTGTTGTGAAGGAATAGTATTCGCCTTCATTGTCATCAGTGTTAGGTCCGGAGGTATCGGTAGATTCTACCTCAAAGTAGTATTTTGTGCCCTGGGTTAAGCCTGTGAGGATTATGTTATGGGCGGTGCCCTCACTGGCACCAGGCTTAGTCTGGCCTAATCCAGTGGTGGTGCCGTAGTTCACCCGACTATCGCTGGTAGTATTGGTAGTCCAACTGATTTCAGCGGTAGTTTCAGTGATATCGGTCACAGAAACATTGAGTATCTCCGGCCCGGCAGCCAGAGCCGATTGAGGTAATATCAGCATCAATAGCAGAAGCCCGGCTATAATGGGAGCCTGTATCCGCTTTACGCGCACCATAAACTATCGCAGCAGGGAAGTTTTCCCTAAAAAATATGTTTGGATGAAACTATAAAATACGGCGGACTATGGACCGTTCTAGGAAAAACTAAACTGTTACCACCTTTCTTCTATATTAAAAGAGGTTGTCTAATTCTGATTTTCCGTTCAATTTTGGGCATTTATATAAGTTTCCTCATTTATCGGGCTCGGTTGCATAATAAACATTTTCGCAAACAATGAGCAAAATAAATTGAGCAACTACACTTTTAAACAACCTCGTTTACAACATAATATCTTTACTTCGGCAAGTTTGTCAAGACGTGTGCTGTGTCTTTGCGAGGCTGGATTTGGTCAGCTGAAGCAATATCTCGGTTAGGTGTGAGATTGCCACGCTTCGCTCGCAATGACACACAGGGTTTTATAGAATTTTTAAAGAAATTCTAATATGACTTGACAACCCGCTCCTTGTAGAATATACTAAAACTTAACAAGATCTTAACATTTCCGATTTGTCTCACTGTAAACAATCGAGCCAGTGACGAAAGTGGGCTAGGAGCCCGGAAAGGAGGTGTTTAGCGGGGAGTTCAGATTAATAGAAAAACCATGTATCATCCCGGGCCCGGGAACGCGGGATGGTAAAACAGTGTACAAATAGTCAAAATAAAGGAGGTTTAGGTGAAAAAATTAATCAGTATTGGTGTTGCTCTAGCTCTGCTGGCCATAGCAATGGTACCTGGCGCCGTGGCGGCACAATGTGACTATGAGGGTGTGGAGCCGGACACGTATGCCAAAATCCCGTTCGCAATCCTCGAGAGTGGCTTCGTGCTATTTGAGACCTTATGGCCAGATCTTGATGAGGCACTTGGCATGGACATGCTCTGGTTAGGTGATGTCTTCGGCGCGCTTGGTGGTTGGGTCGGCGGTCCTCTTGCCTGGACAGTGGATATGCTTGGATGGGGCATAAGCCTTGGTGCCGGCATAGTAGACTCGCTTGGTCCTACGTTGAACCTTCCTGACTATGTGGGTCAGGTGCTCAACGATATAGCCTGCGGACTCTTCACGCCTTTCACCTGCGTCGTACCAGGTGCCCCGGCTTTCAATCCTTGCGGATAAAGAGTGTAACAACTTTAACATTTGTATAGTGGTATAATGTTCTCGCCTGGTTGCCGGTGAGTAAGCGAGGAATCTCAATGAGATTGTCAGGTTGATTTCCCGGGACCGGCAGTATAGAGATTACTGGTACCGGCAGCGACGGGAACGGATAAAGAGCCAAAAAGGGGGCAGCGTGGAGCTGCCCCCTTCTCTTTTTTGCAAAGGAGATTGCTTCGGCTAACGAAGTCAGCCTCGCAAAGAAAAAAGAGTTGTCATTGCGAGCCCCGACTCGTCGGGGCGTGGCAATCCCTGTAGATAAATTCCCAATCTTAATTTCTAAGCCTAAACAAATCCAAATATCAAAATTCAAATATCTAAACTGTTTTCATCATTGGTATTTCGATGAGAGGAATTAAATTTTCCTTTCTTTTTTTGGGATTTGGTGCTTAGAATTTCTCCAGCATTGTCATAAAGGCAGGACTCGTCCCCGCCCAGAGCGAGGCGCAGATAAACTGAGCGCTTGTTCAAAAGATGGGTCAGGATACTACGCTGTGTCTTCGCTCTCTAATTGCTGGAAGAAGCAAGTCCGGTTGCCGGTGTGACATACTGGACCTGTAGGCTCAGCCTTTATAAGTAGAGTATCACTGTCACAGTCCTTGGTGATGGACTTCAGCCTGAGGAAATTGCCCGAAGTTTCTCCCTTGTGCCATAGTTCCTGCCGGCTGCGGCTGTAGAACCAGACGTCTCCGCTGGCTAATGTGCGCTTTAGCGATTCTTTGTTCATATAGCCCAGCATCAGGACTTCACCAGTCCTGGCATCCTGGACAATAGCTGGAATCAAGCCTTTATCGTCAAACTTTAGCATTTGCCTCCTAAGCTCCGAAATTAATTATCGCTTCCCCCAAATTGATATCCCCGGTATAAAGAGCTTTGCCTATAATTGCTCCCTCCGCCCCGAGCTCCTTAAGCTTCCGTAAATGCTCCAGCCTGGAAACCCCGCCGGCCACAATGACGGGAACGTTTGCTTCAGCAAGCAGTCTACTTATCATGTCGAAGTTAGGCTCGGTAAGGGTGCCGTCCTTCTTTATATCAGTATAAATTAAGCGTCTTACTCCGGCATCAACCATCTCTCGGCTTAACTGGAGAACCTCAAAAACCGTGTTCTTCTGCCAGCCGTGGATGGCTATATTGCCATCTCGGGCATCCAGGCTAACCGCGATAGCCTCGCCAAATTGCTGGCATAGCTTTTTTACCAGTTCCCTGTTCTCTATGGCCACAGTCCCCAAAATTATCCGGCTTACCCCTTGACGCAATAGTTTTTCTGCCACATCTTCTTGCCTGATACCACCGCCTAATTCTATTAACAGGCCACTCTCTTTTATTATCTCCTCAACCACCTCCATATTTTGGGGCTTACCGGCGACCGCTCCATCCAAATCGACAATATGGAGCCATCGTGCCCCCTGGGAGTACCAGGTCAAGGCTGCTGTCACCGGGTCCTCATCAAAAACAGTTTCCTGGTTATAATCACCCTGATATAGCCTGACGCACCTGCCGCCCCTGATGTCAACGGCTGGGATTATCTCCATGTCAGACCTCTGCACTATCTCCGTCTTAACTGTTTTTCTTTTGCCGCCAGGTTGAATGCCGGCACTATACTATCCCGGGCAATTAATTTTTATCCTATCATACAATAGACTCTATAATCGGACAAGCTAAAGAAGACACGCCTGAACTTCAAGCGCTATCAGAAAATCCACGTTTCGAAAAGAGCTTGACAGTGCGTGGGGCGTCATATAATATAGGCCAGGAGCTCGAAAAAGCGAAGCCGGCATGTCATTTGCTAGCTTAGATCCTTGGAGGGAGAACTATGGACAAGATCGCGCAGGCCATGGAAAGGGCCGGCTTCCCCAGCAGCGATGGTTACGACCTGCCCACCTCAACGAAGGCATTCCCCGATGGCACTCACTACCGAGTGGAGATCTCTGGGATAGAGACGCCTAAAGTCTTGTTGGCCGCAATTGACGAGGCGAGGAAGCAGGCGGTGCCGTTTCACCGCTCGATTTCGGTGGTGCGGGGGGCCTGCATGCTGACCCGAGAACAGCTCAAGGAATTCGCCCGAATAGCCCATGATAACCAGGTGGAGGTAATCATGACTCCCGGACCCAGGCCTACCTGGTATACCGGCCGTCAGATTGCTACGCCGGAAGGGGCGATTTCCGGGCTGCGAATGAGGGGCATGGACATGGTGCGACATTACCTCATGGAAGTCGAGCGGTGCATTGACATAGGCTTCCGGGGTTTCCTGGTCTGGGACGAGGGCGTGCTATCTCTGCTCAACACCATGAAGCAGAACGGCGACCTGCCGCAGGATATCATCTTCAAAGTCTCTATATTCGCCGGGCATGCCAATGCTGCCGGCGTAAAGCTGTTGGAATCACTGGGGGCGGGAAGCTGCAACCCGGTGGCTGACCTCACCCTTCCCCAGCTTGCCTCTATCCGGAGCGTGGTGACCCTGCCACTGGATATTCACATCCAGCTCTGGGCCTCCATGGGCGGCTATAACCGGATTTATGAGACACCGGAAATAGCACGGGTGACCTCGCCCTGCTACTTCAAGATGGAGCCCGGGCCGGGGCTCGCGATGTACATGCCCTGGGGCATGCCTGAAGACGGACTGGCGGAATTGGCAAGAGACAAAATCCGCTCGGTCAAGAACATCATCGAATTGATCGGTGAAGTGCATCCCGGAATTAAGGTATCAAAGGAGGGGTCGGAAGACCTCAGAGTGCCCTTGCCAAGATGACCAAGGAGGCTGAGAAGCAGATGCCAAAGAAAACCGTGCTCGACTTCAGGGAGATGAAGACAAAGGGTGACAAAATCACCTTCCTCACCGCCTACGATTTCCCCATGGCCAGCTTCTGTGAGAAAGCTGGCATGGACATGATTCTGGTGGGTGACAGCGCTGCCATGGTGGTTCACGGCCTGCTCGGAACAGTGCCCATGACCATGGACCAGATGATCCAACATTCCCAGATAGTCAGGAGGGGCGCTCCCGCTACCTTTGTTATCGGCGATATGCCGTTCCTTTCCTATCAGGTCTCCAGGGAAAGCGCCATCGAAAACGCCGGCCGGTTTTTCAAAGAGGCCAGCGTTGACGGCATCAAGCTGGAGGGGGGCCGGCGGGTCATCAAGCAGATTGAGGGAATAGTTGAGGGCGGAATGTCCGTGATGGGACACATCGGCCTCACACCACAGAGTTCCGGTCAGCTCGGCGGCTTCAGGGCACAGGGTCGCACCGCAGACGCGGCCAGGGAGCTGATTGAAGACGCCCTGGCTATCGAGAAGGCAGGTGCCTTTGCCCTGCTGGTAGAGGCTGTCCCTCCCGAAGTGGGGAGAATCATCACGGATAGGCTCAGCATACCGGTACTGAGCATCGGTGCCGGCATGTACACTGACGGCCAGTTACTCATCATCGGCGACATGTTGGGCTACTTCGAGGCGTTCACTCCCAAGTTTGTCAAGAAATACGCGAACCTGGCCGAAATCATCGAAAAGGCAATGCGTGAGTTCGGCGAGGATGTGAAGAGCAACAAGTTTCCTGAGGAGAGGCATTGCTACCGCATGCTGGACGGCGAATACGAAAAGCTGCAGGCACTCCTCCGGAAGACCCTGTCCGATTAGACTGCGGCTGTGGAAGCCGGCATATTGCTGTTTAGACCACGGGGTCCGTCTTGCTCGGGAATTCTTCTGAAGGACAATGGAACCGCATGAAGTAAGAGCTTTCCTGGACTCGAAATTCCGACTTCCCGTAGTTGAAGGTGAAGACAAGGTCTGCCCCCTTGATGAAGCTATAAGAGAGCACGTTAAAAAAGGAATGTCCATCGGTTTTGCCGGAAGAGGCGGAGCTCTATTCAACCAGCTTGTAAGGGAGTTCTGGGACAAAAACCCCGAGTTCACCATTATAAATAATGGCATCACGGCAACCGTGCTGTCTTTAATTCACGGAAGACTGGCCAAGAAAATCATAGCCAGTTTCATCGGTGACGTATACCCATCGCCAGGACCGAATCCCGTGGCTCAGAAAGCCTACCTCTCCGGTGAAGTGGAGTTCGAGAACTGGACGATGCTTACCATCCCCCAGAGACTTCTGGCTGGAGCAATGGGATGGAGCGTAATTCCCACCAGGTCAATTGTGGGAAGCTCCATGGAGGAGGAAAACAAGGAATCATTTACGGTCATCGATGACCCGTTTGCCCCCGGCGAGAAAATAGGGCTCATGAGAGCATTGAGACCGGATATTGCGCTGGTCCACGGCGCTGCTGCCGACCGCTGCGGAAACACAATTATTACCTATCCCTTGGGGGCTGATGTCTTTGGGGCCTGGGGGGCAAAACAAGGAGTCATCGTCAGCGCAGAGAAAATCGTTTCCACGGAATATATACGTAGGCACTCACATCTTGTCCGAATTCCATCTTACATGGTCAAGGCGGTCTGCGAAGTCCCTTATGGGGCACATCCCGCGGGAATGCCAAACTGCGGCCTGCCTGAATTCGAGCACTACTTTGAAGACTACGACTTCCTCACTGAAAGCAGGGAAGCATCAAGAGACGAGCGAAAGTTCTCGGAGTGGATAAAGTACTGGATTCTGGACTGCAAGGACTACAATGAGTATCTTGCGAAACTCGGTAGAGACAGGCTTCTTTACCTTAAAGGGAAGGCCCATTCGGATTCGTGGAAAGACGAAGCAGTGGCTGAGATACCAAATCTGGATTTCAACGAAGAGCCGAACTCGCTGGAGAGGATGGTGGTCACCGCTGCGCAGGTTATAAATGATAAATTCGTTGCCGGAAGATACAAGACAATACTCGCTGGTGTCGGACTGCCACATCTGGCAGGGTGGCTGGCAACCTATAGACTAAAAGAAAAAGGCTATGACGTGGATTTAATGGCTGAAATAGGCATGTTTGGCCTCCTTCCCAGAGCCTCAGACCCGTTCATATTCAGCTATCACAACATGCACACGTGCAAAATA
The DNA here is from genome assembly GCA_004377135.1 of Dehalococcoidia bacterium. Lineage (GTDB taxonomy): Bacteria > Chloroflexota > Dehalococcoidia > GIF9 > AB-539-J10 > RBG-13-51-36. The sequence goes on from SOHS01000053.1 coordinate 9,692, forward strand.
CTGAACAACAATGAAACCATGCTGGGAGTCTTCGTCGGTGGCTCGTCAAATCAATGCCTGGGTATTCTGGGAGGAGGGCAGATAGATAAATACGGCAATGGGAACTCTACAAAAATTCCCGGCGTAACATATCTGGTCGGCTCGGGAGGAGCTAACGATATAGCTAGCGGTAACAGAGAGACTGTAGCGGTAATTAACTCGGGAAAGCAGAGATTGGTGGAAAAAGTGCCCTATATTACCTTCACTGGGAAAAATGTGACGACGCTGGTAACAGATGTCGGCATTTTTGAAAAGATTGGTGGCGAAGAAACCTTTACACTGACAACCTATATTCCATCCAAACCAAAACAGGCGGTAAAAGAAGCCATAGCCGGGATAGAAAAAAAAGTTGGCTGGGAACTTAAGATCAGCCCCAATTTAAAAGAGGCTCAGCCGATAGCTAAAGAGGAAGTGACTTTATTAAGGCTATTTGACCCTAAAGGATTCTACACGTAAAAGGGGTCAACTCTATTTTTCTCAAAGCCCTATTCTGCTGTCATTGCGAGGAGTCGAGATTCCTCGCTTATGCTTCGGAACAAGCTCCGCAATCTCTGTGTGGAAAGGGAATTACCGCGCTTCGCTCGCAAGGACAAAAACCTCTTTATCGGAGGGGAATAAATCCCCGTCTTCTGAGGTGGCTGTCGCTTGAGGTTTTGTTTTCTTATGCTTCGAAGTGGTTGGGGCAAGCTTGCAAAGCTGTGCAATAGCTTTGGCAAGTCCGGGAATCGAAGAGGACAAACACGATATCTTTGAGGGACGTCGCTTGTTCCTTGAGAAACGAAATGGCGGTGCTTACCGCTATTTTTGCCGCTTCATCCACGGGATAGCCATAGGCACCGGTGCTTATGGAAGGAAAGGAAATGCTGGCCAATTTGTTCTCGGTAGCTAATTTCAAGCACTCGTGATAGGCGCTCCTTAAAAGCTCTGCTTCGTTTCTGCTGCCACCATGCCAGATGGGGCCGACAGTATGTATCACATACCGTGCTTGGAGATTCCCCTTCGTGGTGATTACAGCTTTGCCAGTGGGCAATCTTCCTTGCCGGGCAACGATTTTCTTGCATTCCTCTAATATTGCCGGTCCCCCGGCCCGGTGTATTGCCCCATCCACCCCTCCGCCGCCCATTAAGCTGGAGTTGGCAGCGTTAACGATGGCATCGGTAGCTTGCCTGGTGATATCTCCCTGGATCATAGATACTTTTGTTTTATTGGCCGTCACTTCCATTTTCCCTCCTGGCTCTGAAATAATCTGGATTACCTACACGTTGAATAAGAAGGTAACTACATCTCCATCCTGGATGATGTAATTTTTGCCTTCTGTCCTTAGCAGACCTCTTTTTCGCGCCTCAGCTACATTGCCGCAGCTTTCTAAATCGCTATAGCTGATGACCTCAGCTCGGATGAACCCCCTTTCCATGTCGGAGTGAATCTTGCCTGCCGCTTTTGGTGCGGGAGTCCCGCCGGGGATAGTCCAGGCCTTTAGCTCGGAGGAAACCGTGGTAAAGAAAGAAACCAGCCCCAGAAGACCATAGGAAAGGTCGATAACCCGGTCCAGCGCTGGTTTGCTCAGTCCCATAGCTTCACGGAATTCCTTGGCTTCATCGTCGCTGAGCTGAGATAGCTCCATCTCCAGCTCGCCGCAGAGGGCCACCACGGCAAACTGAGGGTAAAGGGAGCTTATCTCACCTTCCAGTTGTGAAGCCTGTGGTATTTGCTCCTCTCCTATATTAAGGACTACCAGCATGGGTTTGGCGGTAAGAAATTGATAGTTGGATAACATTTTGAGTTCTTCTTCAGCCAGGCCTTGCAGTCTTATCGGTATATCCTTCTCTAGCTCCGCCTTAACCTTTTGAAGCAAAAGTTGCTCCTTTAAATAGGACTCCCGCTCTGCCGCTTTGGCTGCTCTTAAACTTGTCTCCAGTTTGTCGAGCCTTCTCTCGATAATAGCTAAATCGGAAATAGCGAGTTCTAAATCCAAGGAAGCTACGTCTCGTTTTGGCTCTACGCTTCCTTCGGGATGTGGGGCATTGTCATCTTCAAAAGCCCGGACCACCTGGAGCAAGGCATCAGCAGTAGTCAGGTAGTTCAGGAATTCTCCCCCTGCTCCTTCTTTGCCGAAGCCCTTGATGGAACCGGCGATATCTGTGTAACTCACCTCTGCGGAAATAGTCTTTTTGGGCTGGAATATGCCTTCCAGCACTGATAGACGAGAATCAGGCACCTTGGCCACGCCGGTGTTGGGAGCCAGGGTAGGGGAATAAGCGGCAACTTCAGCGCTGCCTTTGGTTAGGGCATTAAAGATAGTCGTTTTGCCGCTCTCAGGTATCCCGATAATGGCAACCTTCATAGTTATATCCTATCATATTTTAGTTTTGAGCTTCTGCCGGGAAACGCTGGTGCTGTGATAGAATACCAGGTAAATGCTCTACATTCTTTATGGTCGGGACGATTTCTCCCTCAATCGAGCTGTGGAGAAAATTAAAGCTGACCTGGGCGATTGGGAAATGGTAGCGACTAGCACCACCAACTTAGGGGGTCAGCATCTAACTTTAAGTGAACTTAGAAATAAATGTGGTGCCGCTCCTTTTTTATCCTCA
>SOHS01000031.1 GCA_004377135.1 Dehalococcoidia bacterium
GGTACGCCAGGAACTGCTTACTCATCTGCAGGCTATAGTCACCTCACCCAGAGGACGAAAAATAGCCCAGGAACCCATTGTAACCGAGCGGCAGGGGCGGTATGTAATTCCCGTCAAAGTGGAATGTCGCCGGCAGATAAAGGGGATTGTCCACGATGTCTCCAATACCGAGGCCACTGTGTTTATCGAGCCCTGGACAACCACAGACACGCAGAACGAACTGCGCGAGCTGGTTGCAGCAGAGAAAGATGAAATAGAAAGGATACTGAAAACACTCAGTGCTGAAGCCGGGGCATTCCAAAGCGAAATTTCACGTAACATAGAACTGATTGCTGAGCTTGACCTGGCGCTGGCCAAGGCCAGATATGCCAGGGAGGCCAAAGCCACCGAGCCAATTATCGTGGCCGCTGTTAGAAGCGCCAGGGCAGAGGGACATGAACCGGGCGGGGTGCTCAAGCTGGTGGAAGCCCGGCATCCGCTGCTGGGAAAGAAGGCGGTGCCACTATCGGTCGAGATTGGCCGGGACTGCTCCGTCCTGGTCATTACCGGACCCAATACCGGTGGTAAGACGGTTGCCCTCAAGACGATAGGGCTGCTCAGCCTGATGGCGCTGGCCGGCCTGCCCATTCCGGCTCAGGCGGAAAGCCGCATCCCCCTTTTTGATGGCGTATATGCTGACATCGGTGATGAGCAGAGCATTGAACAGACCCTTTCCACTTTCAGCTGGCACATAGGCAACATCGTGCACATCATCAACAACGCCACGGCACAGAGCCTGGTGCTGTTAGACGAACTGGGCACCAACACCGACCCGGGCGAAGGCTCGGCCCTGGGCCGTGCTATCCTTCTCCATTTCCTGTCACAACGAACGATGATCGTAGCCACCACTCACTACACCGAGTTGAAGGCGTTGGCTCACGCTACCGATGGCATGCAAAACGCAGCTCTGGATGTGGACCCCGTTACGATGGCGCCTACCTATCACCTGACAGTAGGTATCCCGGGCGGCAGCAATGCCCTGGCTACAGCATCGCGCCTGGGGCTGCCCGCGGAGATTGTCAGCCGCGCCCGAAATATGCTTTCCAAAGGCGCTCAAAAAATTGAAGCCTTGCTCATCCACCTGGTGACCGAGCAGAAGAATGTTGAGTCGCTTCGCCACAGCCTGGAGAAAGAACTGAATGAAGCAGAACAGAGCGATGCGGACTTGAAAAACAGGCTCCGCCAGTTAGAAGAGGAGAGGCGAAGAATCATCAAGCAGACACGCGACCAGGTAGTTCGCGAGGCTGCCGAGCTACAGATGAAAATTCGTGGGGCGGCAGCGGATTTGCGCAAGGAAAAATCCCGGGAAAAACTTGAGCAGGCTAAAAAGACGCTGGCCGAAGCACGGGAAAAGCTGGACGCCGAAGTATGGCAGGCCAGACCGGCGGTTGAGATGGAGGAAACAGAAGCCGGGGCAGGTCCAATCGCCAACGGTGATACCGTCTGGCTGAAAGAGGCTGGCGTGTCGGTGACAGTACTATCAGTATTTGAGGAACGCGGGCTCGTCGAGGTCCAGGCCGGGAAAGTGAAGATGACCCTCAGGCTGGACGGCGTGGAAAAGAGGATACCATCAACTGGTGTGGTGAAGACGGGTGCTGCCCTGATAAGGAGGGAGATGAGCAAGCCCGGGGTCTCCCCCGAGCTTGACCTGCGGGGAAAGAGGGCCGAGGAGGTTGAGCCGTTGCTGGATGACTACCTTAACGAAGCGTCTTTGTGCAGCTTGAGCCAGGTCCGCATCATTCACGGTATCGGCACAGGCACCGTGCGCCAGATTGTGAGGGAGATGCTGGCCTCTCATCCGCTGGTGGCATCTTTCCGGCCCGGCGAACAGGGTGAGGGCGGTGACGGCGTTACTATAGTTAGCATGTAGCTGGAGCATACCGGCTGACCGGGTGATTGAGATTATGCTGGTATCAAGAGAATTGCGTCTGGGCAGGTCGAAGGCGCTCGGCTTTCTGGACGAGCTGGCCTCGACTGAAGGTAAAGCGACATCGGTGTATTTCCCCCCGGGAATAGCAGCCGCACGTGTTGAAACCGGGCTGGAAAAGGTATTTGGTCCGGTTGACATACCGACGGGCATAGCTGAGACTATTGCCGCCTCGAAGATGGGAGCGGCGTTTTTCTGGAATCAGCTGCAGATGTACCTGGTTTTGCCCCCATTCCCGATAAAAGAAGAATATATCACCGACGGCTATGATGTTGGACCGTTGCGTACGCTTCTCAGTCATGACTTCCTTATGGCGCTGGTCCTGGTACGCTTGGGAGCATTCAGCATTGGCATCTGTCAGGGCACAAAGATTATAGATAGCAAGACCGGAACAGGCCTGGTGCACGCCCGCCATAAGAAAGGCGGCTCCTCGCAGGCGCGATTTGCCCGGCATCGGGAGAAGCAAATAGAAGAGTTTTTAGGACGAGTTTGCGGTCATGTACGGGAGCATATTGAGCCCCATGGGCGGTCACTGGATTATCTGGTCTATGGTGGAGCCAGAACTACCATACTCACACTGCGAAAACGGTGCCCGCTCCTGAGCCAATTTGACGACCGCATCCTGCGGATGCTGCTGGATATACCTGAGCCACGCCGGGCGGTACTGGAAAAAGCCATCGGCACCATCTGGTCCACCGATGTTATCGAATGGCGCCAGGATAACCCTTAACAGGAATTCCCGGGACACCATAACAATCAGGCCTGCTACAAATCAGGCATTATGCCCCCAGAATACCGAGTACATTGTCTAATGAGAAGTTCATCGAGGTGTGATGTATCCGGTAAATGTGATTGTCAAGACCCGTCTTGTCCTCGTAGTTTGGAAGCGATATAATCTGTCACACCAGCGATGAAAAACCACACTCCCTATTGCTGCAGAACAATGTGTTTCTATCATTGAAAGGAGGGGCGAATGTCGGATTTAAAGACTGAATTCCTATGCACTGTAGCTGCACATGTTGACTGGCGACATGTCATAGATTTGGGAGTGACACCGCATGGCATACGGCAGATAATATACATAAAAGGCGGTACATTCGAAGGCCCAAAGATCAAAGGAGTTGTGCTTCCTGGAGGAGGCGATTGGTTTGTTCGCCGGGCTGACCAGATGGTAGAACTGGATGTTCGCTGTGTCTTGCGCACTGATGACAATCACCTGATATATTGCTGTCTCAGAGGCATTAACGAGATGACTGCTGATGTTGCGATCAGAGCAATCAGTGGTGAATCTATCGATTCATCGAAATACTATTTCCGAGTTACAACGGTAACTGAAACCGGATCCAAGAAATATGCCTGGCTGAATCGTATTGTTGCAGTCGGAGTGGGGAACTTGATGCCGGCGGGTATCCAGTACAAGATCTACATGGTCCTATAAATATGAGGCATGTATGTGCCAGGAGTTTTAACTGTCACGGTGTGTAGAGTTTTGCATTTGTCCGCCAAATTGTGATTACACTTTTCTGACTTTTGGGGAATTCCAGGGACAC
>SOHS01000005.1 GCA_004377135.1 Dehalococcoidia bacterium
GGGGCAGCTTGGGCCTGAATCCGTTAGCCAGAACCACAGCTCTAGCACTGAATATCTCCCTGGCACCGGAGCACAAAGTTTCAGCTTGTATATTGTCCTTCCCAGGAATAATATCAATCACTGGGGAGGAGAAGAAATATTGTGCCCCTTGGGATTGAGCTTTAAAGGCTATTACTTTATCAAGTAAAAGCCGATTGATAACGTAAGCCAGAACATTTTCAGTTTGGAATCTTAGGCATCTTCCTGAGGGGGAGAAAAACTTGGCCGAGTTTACCTTGGTTAATATCCCGTCTGTACCGGGGTCCAGGGACTGGAAACATTCGGTGCTGATTATTCCCGTGCAACAGGCATTAAGTCCTGGCGCACTTTTTTCTTCAAAAACAGCGACATCGTGACCTAATGAAGCTAGTTCATGAGCTATGTAGCTCCCGGCTGGCCCTGCCCCTACTATGATGACATCATAAAATTGGCCTGACAATTACCTGCCACCCTTTCAGATTTCTACTAAATTATATAACATATCGCTCACCCATACCTATTTGTTGATTTTATAAGTTCTTTGTTGTGTGCTGGAATACAGCACATTAATGACAGCAGTTGCTCAGATATTCTATCTGTGAGTCGAAACGGGGAGTGCGATTCGCCCTACCGGGACTATTGCGGACCCTACTAACTGCTCTATGCCAGCTAGCATGAAGTAAAGTCAACTGCCTTTATCGTATGGCCTTCTTCTTTTTATCACCCTGACGCTTGGCTTCGGGAGTGGAGGACGACTTGTACTCGGCCGCCTGTTTCATAAACTGGGCCATGTTCTCGGCCTCATGTTTCCTTACTTCCTCTACGACCTCTCCAGAACCGAGATAATCATATGTCTTGTCTCTTAGCGTCCCGAGCAGCCTGATCAAGGTAAGCCTGTCCTTATCTGATAGTGGCGACAAGATTTCCTGGATGAGCCCCCAGCCCGCTACAGTTGCCGGTACAAAGGCCTTCTCCGCCTTGCTGGTGATGGTCACAAATACTACCCTGCGGTCCTTCCTGTCTCTTGTCCGTCTGACCAGACCAGCTTTGACCATGCGGTCAACTATCATACTGACGCTGTTCACGCTACGGTCTAACCAGAGGGCTACGTCAGTTATTCTTACAGGCGGACCGATGTGTTTTATAACCATAAGCACTGCGTGCTGCTCCGTAGTGAGCCCATATTCACTAAATACTCTGTCCTCGCACCTCAAAATCAGGTTGTGGGTTTGGCGCAGCAGGATCCACGCTCCCTTATATGAATCTTCGAATTTGAACTTTATCGGCATATTTATCTCCTCCTGCTATTTCATCGGGCCTTTGCTCGTTTGGGGAATGCGGCATTATAACTGTTTCTATGATACACAACAGATCAACATAACTCAATAATAGCTTTCTCCAATGCGTGCAGTCCCCCATTGCTACTCGCGTTACCCACAAGGATGTTGTGCCACAATAAGAGCGACTGAAATAGGAGTTCTTCACTCCGTTGAGGATACCTAAAGAGTTGGCGGCGGGAGTTTTCCCCGCTCCCGCCACCTGTATTAGAAGAAAGGAGTTTATGGTGAGGAAACTGGTTAGTTGCCTTCCTGCCTATATTCCTTTATATTGGCTGCACTAATTACTTGCTGAGTAATAACTCTGTTCCCATCTTAACGAATCATAAACGATACGTTAGAATAAGAGTAACACTTCTTTGAAGGGATGTCAATAGCCTCAATCACCTAAAACCTAACTGAGGGAGTTATAAAATCACAAAAATTTGATCCAAAAGCTATTATGATTTAGCCTAATTAACACTTTAGAGGGAAGTGGAGCCAGGCTATGAAGAAGATGGATATACATGCGAGGTGTCATTTGGATGCCTTCCCCTAATGTCAATACGAGTGGAGCAAAGCAATCCCTGACAATTCCTCAATCTTAGTGGCAGGGGCATGCGTAAGAGTGAAATTTGTTATAATTTAAAGTGGAAGAGTGCGGTGGCTAAGATACTGGACAAAATAAACAACCCCGGCGATGTTAAGGGGCTAACCCAGGATGAACTAGGTGGACTTTGCTCCGAACTCAGGGAGTTATTGGTAAGCAGGGTTAGTGAAAATGGAGGGCATCTAGCGTCCAATCTGGGAGTGGTGGAGCTCGCTGTTGCCTTGCACCGGGTATTTGATAGCCCGAAAGACAAGATAATCTGGGATGTGGGACATCAAAGTTATGTTCATAAGCTATTAACAGGAAGAAGGGAGCAATTTCCCTCCCTTCGCCAATACCAGGGACTCTCAGGATTTCCTGATAGAGATGAAAGTATTCACGATGCTTTCACTACGGGACATGGTGGCACCTCCATTTCAGCGGCTCTGGGCATGGCTCTAACCCGCGACCTTGCTTGCGGTAAGCACCATGTGGTAGCTGTCATTGGCGATGGGTGCCTTACCTGTGGCATGACTTACGAAGCGCTGAATCACGCCGGGCATTTGAGCACAAGGCTTATTGTGGTGCTCAATGACAACGGCATGTCCATTTCGCCCACAGTAGGAGCGATAGCCAAGCGGCTAAATGTAGTGCGAACAACCCGTGGCTATATACAAGCTAAGAAACAGACTATTCGGTTGCTGTCTCGCTTGCCTGGAGGAAGGAGGCTGCAATGGGCATTGCGCCGTCTTAAGGAAGGAGTAAAGGCGGTAGTCATGCCCACAATGATGTGGGAGCAGCTTGGCTTTACTTACCTGGGTCCGATAGATGGCCATAACACTGCTGAATTAGAAGCAGCTCTGACTCAAGCCAGGAATTACTACAAGCCGGTCATTGTCCATGTCTTGACTACGAAGGGCAAGGGTTACAAACCAGCGGAGGATAATCCCACTCGCTTTCATGGCCTATCTCCTAAAAGCGAGGGCTTGGGCACAATACCTACTTATAGTCAGATATTTGCTCGAACAGTCGGTGGACTACTCAGGGACAATCCCAGGTTGGTAGTGATAAGCGCTGCCATGGTTGAAGGCAATAGCCTAGCTGCTCTGGTCAAGGAGTTTCCTCAACGCATCTACGATGTGGGGATTTCTGAGCAGCATGCGGTTACCTTAGCCGCCGGTTTAGCTACCCAGGGCTTTATACCTATTGTAGCTATATATTCCACTTTCTTGCAACGTGCCTTTGACCAAATATTGCACGATGTTTGTCTCCCTGACCTGCCTGTCATTTTTGCCCTCGATCGCAGCGGCATTGTCGGAGAGGATGGCAAAACACATCAAGGGATATTTGATTTATCCTATCTTAATTTGATGCCTAATATGATTGTTTGCGCACCTAAGGATGGGAATGAACTGCAAGACCTGCTCTATAATGCCCTCAATACAGAGCATCCTCTGGCAATTCGCTATCCTCGGGGTCGGGGAACAGGCGTTCCCCTGGCTACCGAGCTTCATCAGCTTCATATAGGCAAAGCTGAGATAATAAAGCAAGGTGAAGATGTAGTCATAATAGGCATCGGCTCTACTGTCATGCCTTCTCTGGAAGCTGCGGAACATTTAGCTCTTGGGGGCATTGATGCCATGGTGATTAATGCCCGGTTCGTCAAGCCTTTAGATACAGAGCTTATTCTGGATGTAGCCAAACACACCAAAAAGATGGTCATAGTAGAAGAGAACGTTCTTAGCGGTGGCTTTGGTGCCGCAGTGCTGGAACTGCTGGAGAAAGCTGAAGCCTCAGATGTTAAAGTAAAGCGATTAGGCATTCCTGACGAATTTGTAACCCATGGAAAGCAAGATTTTCTTCGCTCTCTTTACCATCTGGATGCCCTGGGAATAGCCAATGAATGTGCTGATTTCCTGGCTCACGTCCAGGCAAAGGCGGAGGGAGAGTTCCCCACCACTATCCTTTAATAAGAGTTGGCTACCATATGGTTATTCAATCGGGCGGCGATTTCTTATTCTCCTGAGCCAGTCGCTTGAATTCATAAAGCTTGGTGATTGCTTCCAAAGGGGACATGGAATCGATGTCAAGTCGGCTAATTTCGTCAGCTAATAGGGAGCCTTGCGTAAAAAGAGGAATCTGGAGCGTTGCTTTACGGCGAGGGACCTTGCCTTTTTTAGAAGCATGGCTCTCCAGTTCAACTAAGACTTCCTGGGCTCGAGCGATTACCGATCTGGGCAGGCCGGCTAGCTGCGCCACGTGGATGCCATAGCTCCTGTCGGTGCCCCCGGGGACAATCTTGTGTAGAAATATAACTTTGTCCCCTTCCTCCGCCACCGCTACATTAAAGTTTTTCACTTTGGGCAGGATATCAGCCAGGTTCACCAACTCATGATAATGGGTGGCAAAAAGGGTCTTCGCCCCAAGCTCAGGGTGGTTGTGGATGAACTCGGCTACTGCCCAGGCAATGGAAAGCCCGTCATAAGTGGAGGTGCCCCGCCCAATTTCATCCAGAATGATAAAGGAGCGAGGGGTAGCATTATTCAGGATATTTGCTGCCTCAGTCATCTCCACCATAAAAGTGGATTGGCCGGCAGCAAGGTCCTCCTGGGCGCCAATGCGCGTAAAGATGCGGTCAACAATTCCAATATTCGCTGAATCGGCAGGGACAAAGCTTCCTATCTGAGCTAGAAGGATGATTAGGGCTACCTGCCTTAGATAGGTAGACTTTCCCGACATGTTGGGGCCTGTGAGTATGATAAGTTGATTATCCGCATTACATAAATAAACATCGTTGGAAACAAAATTATCGCTACCTATGCTCTGTTCCACAATAGGGTGGCGTCCGCCCTTGATGTCAATGACATCATCGGTGGTTAGAGTTGGCTTGACATAACAATGACGCGCTGCCACCTCAGCCAGGCTAGAAAGGGCATCGATTTGAGCGATGGCTCTGGCAGTGGCTAAAATTTGTCCCCCGACGGCGCTTATCTGCTGGCAAAGTTGTCGAAAAATAGCAGCCTCCAGGTCAGCGATCTTTTCCTGAGCATTGAGAATCAGGGATTCATACTCCTTAAGTTCGGGGGTGAAGAACCTTTCCGCCTCCGCTAAAGTCTGTTTCCGAATATAGTCTGGGGGAACTAAGTTGAGATTAGCCCGAGATACCTCGATATAATAGCCAAATACCCGGTTGTAGCCTACTTTTAAGGATTTAATCCCTGTACGCTGTCTTTCCCTTTGCTCCAGGCCAGCCAGATATTGCTTCGCCTGCCGGGAATTGCGACGAATTTCATCCAGCTCAGGGGAGAAACCTTCCCTTATCACACCACCTTGCTCTAAATCTCCCGGTTCATCGGCAATAGCCCTGGCGATTAAGTTCGCGGTGTCGGTGCGGGGCTTAAGTTCCGCGCTTAGCCAATTTATGGCATCCCCGTCTGCCATCGCTGCTTTCAAGTCAGGCACTTTCTCTAAACTAGAGCGAAGCGTTATCAACTCTCGGGGCATGACTCTGCCACTACTCACCCGGTTAACCAGCCTCTCCAGGTCAGCGATATCTGCTAGAAGAGAGATGACCTTTTGGCGAGCCAGACTATCTTGATGAAACCAGGCAACCGCTTCTTGCCGCCGATTCAATATGGCGAGGTCCAGAAGAGGATGCCCCAGCCAATTCTTGAGCAGCCTGCCACCCATGGCTGTCTTGCTCAGGTCAACGATGGAAAGGAGGGAGTGTCCAGTTTCTCCCCACCTCCCGCCCTGAAACAGCTCCAGATTGCGGATAGTCTGGCCATCGAGGGTCATAAAGGAATCTGTGGAGTAGGTTGCAAGTTTGCTTAGCTGGGGCAGAGTTTCCTTCTGCGTTTCCTTGACATAATGTATTAATGCGCCTGCGGCCCTTATGGCTAAAGGCAAGCGGGCACAGCCATAGCCCTCCAGGGTAGCCACATTGAAATGTTCCAGCAAAGCTTCCTGGGCAATCTCCATGTCAAACCAGTAGTCATCTAGCCGGCTTATGGTGAACGGCAATCGAGCATAATCGTCGGCACCTTCGGGAATAAGGAGCTCGCTGGGCTGAAGCCGCTCCAATTCAGGCATGACTCTGTCGGCAGGAAGCTGAGTGGTGGCGAACTCGCTCGTGCTTATATCGACATAGGCGATTCCCGCTTCCTCGCCTTCAACAACCAGGCTGGCCAGATAGTTATTGCTCTTACTCTCAAGCAGATTGGGTTCGACCACCGTCCCCGGCGTCACCACGCGAATGACGTCCCTTTCCACCAGTCCCTTGCCCGGCGGGGTAAGCTGCTCGCAAATAGCTACCTTATGACCCCGGGTGATGAGCTTAGCCAGATAGTTATCCAAAGCGTGATGAGGTATCCCCGCCATGGGCACCCTCTGTCCCTTGCCCATCTCCCGGGAGGTCAGGACAACATCCAGCTCTCGCGAAGCGACTTTGGCATCTTCATCGAAGGTCTCATAGAAGTCACCCAGCCGAAAGAAAACTATAGCCCCGGGATACTTTTGCTTAACCCTGAGATACTGCTTTCTAAGAGGAGTTACAGTCATCTATGTTATTTTACTATAAAGACTGTATTGAAACGAATTAACTTGCCTGCTATGATACTTTGCTAAATAATTTACTATGAAAGAACAAATTGGCATCCACGTTGAGGAGAAATTCCGGGGGCTGGTGGATGGAGGTTGGATTAAGAAGATAGTCCAGCAAATCGTTAATGCCGAAGGGGTGGCTCCTCCTTACGAGGTGAGCCTGGTTTTCACCGATTCCGAGACGGTGCAGCAACTTAACCGAGACTACCGGGGTGTGGATGAGCCTACAGACGTGCTGGCCTTCTACATGCTTCCCCAGAAGGAAGTTGATGATTCCTTCGCTCTCCCTCCTGATGGGGTAACCAGGCTAGGAGAGGTAATCATCTCCTATCCCCAAGCAGCAGAACAAGCCAGAGAGCAAGGGCATTCACCCGAAAGAGAGCTGGCCTTGCTGATTATCCACGGGATACTTCATCTTACGGGCTACGACCATGAAGAACCCGAGGAAGAAAGCAAGATGAGGGAAAGGGAAAGAGAACTGCTGGAGAAATGCTTACCTGGCTAGTGATATAATATAAGTGCAGAATGGGGTTGAGGATGCCAAACCGCTCTACTTATTCAGTGACTGGTATTCCAGCGTCATTTAGTGTGAGGCACAAGCGGGACTTAACCCGGGGTTTTTGAAGAAGTGCAAAAAACAGCGCAGAGGAGGTAAGAGATGGCTAAATTCCTAATGATGACGACTCTCACAGATGAGGGAAGAAAGACTATCATGGAAAATCCTGGAAGGATCAAAGAGGTCAACAAAGAAGTAGAAGCAATGGGGGCGAAGATTCTGGCCCAGTATGCTGTGCTGGGTCCGTACGATTTCGTAAACATTATAGAAGCTCCCAGTAATGAAGTAATATCCAAGGTGGCGGTAAGTCTGGGGGCAAGGGGTACGCTTCAAACCATGACCATGGCCGCTATGGATGTTGACGCTTTCGTTGGAAGTCTCAAGAAATAGAGGTAACCCTCGGCTACCCGCTTGTGCCATCAACTTTTGAGGCCAATTGGAATTTGGCATTAAAGCACTAATGAAAAAATGTAAAATTGCTAAGTCCTCGGGATTCAAGGTTTAGAGATAATTGAGAACTATGGTTTGTGTGCTGCTGGGTAGAGACGATGAGGTAATAGAGAGCTTGGGCCTTGCTTCTAGCTCTCGAATTCTCATTTTATCCAGGAATTTGTCCACAGGACTTAGATCGCCAGTGAACGCCTCTGTCTTATAGTGCATGGGGATGATAATATGAGGCTCTAATTGCCTTACTATTTCCACAGCCGTGTCAATGGGCATAGTAGATACCTCGCCGACGGGCAAAAATAGTATATCAATATCTCCTATTTCTTCTATCAAATGTGGGTCCAGAGGATGCCCCAGATCACCCAGATGACATAAAGTTATACCATCCATCTCGATAATATAAATGGTATTCTTGCCCCGTAAATCCCCCTTCCTATTATCGTGGAAAGTGGCGACGCCTGTAATAAACGTCCCTCCTATTTCATACTCTCCGGGGCTTTTTATTAGTTTAGGCTCATTGGCGACACCTGCGATGTAGCTATGACCGGGGTGGAAATGACTCACTGTTACTATGTCCGCCTCAGGTTCACCCAGGCGGTAGCCCAGATCAGGATGATATGGGTCTGCGATGATGGTTTTTTCTTTCCCTCTAATCAGGAAACAGGAATGTCCTAGCCAGTTAATCTCCATCGACACCTAAAGGATAACCCTTTTCTTTAGCTTTGTCTACAACAAGACGACTCTATTAACCAGAAAATGTATCAGCTTTGCGGGTGCGATTATCTTTTTCTATAGGGCTTATCAGAAGCGTCATCCCCTCTATGCCTACAACGGCAATTTCCTCGCCGGCATCTATAGTTGAATTAGACGAAGCTCGCCACAGTTCACCGTTAACCCGAACATAACCTGTAGGGGAAATGGGGGTTGCTGCTCGACCTCGACTACCAATGTCCGGCGAAATCATTGGCTTCTTAGTCAGCGCCTTCTTGCCAAGTCGGTAATTTATATAATTATATACCCCAAGGGCAATCATCATAAGGATGAGACCCCAGAGAGGGATATTTATCGCAACCCCTGGCAGCAGCCAGAGCACGACTGCCACCAAGGCCGCCTCTTCAAGCAAGCTTGTTGTAATGGCGAGTACTGTATAGCTTCTGTGTTTCATTTTTGTATTGAGATAAGGAGTTATGGTATGCAAAGTAATAGGAATAGTCAAACAGGGAGGCGATTGACAAGGACTAGTGCAATGGTTAACATTTATAAAATGAAGGTTAACGCAACGAAGAAGCATATATTGAAAGCTCTTCAAGATTATGGTGATCATCTTTCCGGCGAGATACTTTCTGAGCAGCTTGGCATCTCCAGGGTTTCTATCTGGAAGCATATTCGCAGCTTAAAAGAGGACGGCTATGTAATAGATGCCTCGGCCAGGGGATACAGGCTGGTCTCCTCTCCGGATTTAATGCTTCCTTATGAATTTCCCGGTTTAGAAGAAAGAATTCACTATTTCCCAGAGATTGGCTCGACCATGGATGCAGCAAGAGAATTAGCTAGAAAGGGAGCAAAGGAAGGGACAATCGTAATTGCCGAAGCCCAAGCCCATGGCCGAGGAAGATTGAGCCGGGAATGGCTTTCGCCAAAAGGCGGAATTTACTTTACTCTCATTTTACGGCCCAGAATAAGCCCCGCATATGCTCCCAGGATAAACTTGATGGCCTCTGTTGCCGTGGCCACTACAATTAAAAAGCTCTTTGGGTTAAACGCCGAATTAAAATGGCCTAATGACGTCTTGATTGAAGACAGGAAGGTGTGTGGCATACTGGCTGAAATGGATGCCGAAATGGATGTTATAAATTTTGTCAACGTTGGGATAGGCATAAACGCCAATACTTCTGTCCCCCAGTTTGTAAAAACGGCGACCTCCTTAAAGGATGTGTTAGGCAGAGAAATCTCCAGAAAGGATTTTTTAAGCGTATTGTTAGGGGAAATAGAGCGGCAGCAAGCTCTATTGATGGAAGCAGATTTAATCGAACAATGGAAAAAACTCTCTGGGACATTGAATAAATATGTAAGGATATTATCGCCGGGTGAGGTAATAGTAGGGCGGGCAATCGATATTGATACCACTGGAGCATTGATATTAAAGGAGAGGAGTGGCTCTTTGAAGAAGGCGCTGGCCGGTGATTGTATTCACTTAAGGGAAGAGGCACCAAATATTGATATGGGAGCAGTCAGCCGTCAGTAGGCAGCATTCAATATGAAGCTGATAGCTGAAAGCTACATCTATGTAAGATGCCGCAACTAGCTATCATTGCCGTCTATTTTCTCGCCATAATTGGCATAGGTGTATGGAGTAGGCGGAGAGCTGGAGGCCAAAATGGCTTCTTCGTTGCCCACCGTCAGGGAACTCTGCTCCTTATCACCGGCTCACTTGTAGCTACTGCAATAGGGGGGTCAGCAACCGTGGGGATGGCTGGCTTGGGGTTCAAGCAAGGTTTGACCGGCGCTTGGTGGCTTCTTGTTGGCTCCATCGGCCTGGTGCTTCTGGGGGTTTTCTTTGCCAGGAAAGTAAGAAGTGCTGCGCTTTATACTCTTCCAGAACTGGTAGAAAGGCAGTACGACCGCCGTATGAGTTTGGCGGCTTCTATTCTTATTGTTATCGCTTGGGTGGGGGTGGTGGCAGGACAAATCATTGCCGCCGGAACAGTTTTATCTATCTTGGGAATAGGTTCTGTTGCTTTCTGGATGACTGTCTTTACTATAGTTTTTGTAGCTTATGCTATTCTGGGGGGCCAGTTCTCGATTATCCGTACCGATGTTTTCCAGGCAGCGATTCTTTTCCTTGGGATTTTTATCGCTTTAGCGCTGGTTTTCTCACAAGTGGGAGGACTTGATGGGTTAAAAGTCTCTCTGCCCCCGGATTATTTCTCTTTTCCAACAAGCCCCGAGTTCGATTGGAAGATGCTCTTATCCTTTTTGATTCTCGTCGGAGCGACTTACGTGGTCGGGCCTGATATTTATTCTCGACTTTTTTGTGCTAAAGGAGAAAAAACAGCTCAGCAATCAGCTATTTTGTCGGCATTTCTTTTAATTCCCCTGGCTTTTGCCATCATCTTTATAGGTATGGGCGCCAAAGTTTTATATCCTGAGATTGCTGCCGAAGGAGCCTTTCCTCAGGTAATAACCAGTGTGCTTTCCCCAGGTTTAAGCGGACTGATCCTTGCTGCCCTGGTCGCAGCGCTCATGTCCTCAGCGGATACCTGCCTGCTTACCCAGGGTGTCATTTTAACCGAGGATATAATTAAGCGAGTTCACCCTGCGCTTGACGAAAGGAAGACAATTCTTGTAACTCGCTTAAGTCTAATTGGGTTAGGTCTGGCGGCGTTGGGGCTGGCTTTGGCCTTAAAAGGAGTGATTTCATCTCTTCTTTTCGCTTACACTATATTCACTTGCGGCTTAGTTGTTCCGGTTGTCGCAGGGTTTTACAAAGAGAAGCTAAAGGTGACACCACGAGGTGCTCTGGCTGCTCTCATAGGTGGGGGGGTAATAGGCTTGCTGGGAAAGGTCCCGGGTCTTGACATTCCTCTAAAAGAAGACCTTGGCCTCATAGGTTTTGCTGTAAGTGCGGTGCTCCTTTTCGGGGTGAGCTTCCTCGATCCAAAGAGGTCGTCCCTGCGGGGCATAACATGAATCGAAGCTTGGGCGGGGATAAGCCCCGCCCAAGCCGTTTAGTATTCTGAGCCCTTTTCCTTTGCCCTAATTCCGCCATATATCCCCTGTAGCTTCAACAACCCAAACAATGGGGTCAATCACGAACTCCCTGACCAGAGTCCTCAAAAGCTCATTTCCTGCTATGACATCCGCGACAGGGGGGCTGAGCTGGTAGTACAGGGAGACAAATACAGAGCCCGCGGTGCCTTCCAGCAACACGCTATCCCGGAACTCCCGCAACACATCGATCTGCTCAGCACTGGGAGTCCCGTAGGCTGCTGTGGCAATGAAGCAAATAGTCGATGGTAACTCATCTGTTGTGAAATTAAGAATAGCAGCAGTATCAATCTCAATGCTATCATACTTAAGCCAGGCCTGGAAATCATACTCGGTGTCAGCAGTCAGCCCACTAATATTTTTATGATAGGGACCATCTTGTGCTCTTATCACGTAGCCGGTGTGCTCCCAATGAATGGTCCCGTGCTCTCTGTAGACAAATTCCAGTCTCACAGAGGTCCAGTCCCCCCGAGTGTAGTCCATATTCAGTTGGGCTCCGGATTGCGTCTTCCCGCTGGCGGCTACTGTGGTAACTGTCGGAATCACTTGGGGCCCCGTCGGCTCCTGAAAGTTGGCGGTGACCGTTACATTGTAGGCCGGCATGGTGAAGATAGTCTCCTCGGCATTTGCATCAGCGAATCCATCCGACGTCGGCGTCGCCGTCCAGCTCACAAACTCGTAGCCCGTAGCGGCTTCCGCCTTTATGTTGACCTCCTCACCTTCTTCGTAGGGCGATGTATTCGTCACATCAATTGCTGTGCCACCTACCCCAGGGTCCGATGCCATGGTGAGATAATATTCAGGGACGCTGTAGTAGACAGTTATCCGGATGTGGTCCACAAATGCGTTTCTATTGT
>SOHS01000164.1 GCA_004377135.1 Dehalococcoidia bacterium
GTTCCCCCGAGACCTGCGCCGTCGAAACCTCTTCCTCTACTTTGCTCTCCCTTGCTATAAATTCGCCATCCAAATTGACGGCGCCCATCTCAAAGGACGGTTGATGAGCTTGCAATACATGCTCGTCCCAACAGTAGGCGTGCACAAAAGCACCACAGGAACAATGGAAAACAACCCTGTCAAAAAGCAACGGATTCCCACATACAGTACAATTCATCTACCTGCCTCCTATAATTAGCACTCTTGCTATCAAAGTGCCAATTATAGCGCGCTTATAGGGTTTTATCAAGCCTTCTGTTGGTAGTTATCCTGTACGTTATGGCTACCTGTTGACAATCTGCTTTCTGAGCCGCTAATATGGACTGGCTTTCATGGGCATAAAACATAGCGTGCCTGAGTCCTTCGTATCTTATCGCGACACAGTGCGAGTGGAGTTAAAGAAGGTTATCGATAGCTGCCCTTCAGTTCTTCGTAATATACTACGATACCACATGGGCTGGCAGGATGAGCATGGACATTCCTGTAGCAGAGAATCGGGCAAATTTATTCGCTCTACCCTTTGCCTTCTTAGTTGTCAAGCGGTGGGGGGTGACATGTCGCAGGTATTGCCCGCCGCAGCAGCCGTCGAACTCATCCATAATTTTTCTTTAATCCATGACGATATAGAAGATGCCAGCGATGAGCGCCATCACCGGCCAACCGTATGGAAATTATGGGGTCAGTCTCAAGCGATAAACGCCGGCGATGCCATGTTCACTCTAGCTTATGTAGCGTTGCCTAAGCTAAAAGAGAGGGGAATAGCTGATGAAAAGGTCGCTAGTTCCATTAAAATGTTGAGCCTGGCTTGTTTGGAGCTTTGTGAGGGACAATGCTTAGACGTCGAATATGAGGACCGTCTTGACACCACCACCGAGGATTACCTTGACATGGCAGACAAAAAAACAGCATCCCTGTTTGCTGTATCAACTGCTTTGGGAGCATACCTGGGCAACGAAGATGGTAAGTTGGTGGATTCTTTTCACCTGTTCGGCAAAGAATTAGGCATAGCCTATCAGATTTATGATGACATATTGGGAATTTGGGGAACGGGGGAAAACATTGGTAAATCTGTTAGCGATATCTCGCAGAGGAAGAAAACTTTGCCCGTAGTTTACGGACTGCAAAATAGTGAGGGTGAGGAAAGAAAAAGACTCGAGAAGCTTTATTCTCAAAAATCTATTGAGGGCGAAGATATCACGGAGGTTACAAAGATTATGGACCACTTAGGCGCAAGGAATTATGCTGAGAATTTGGCTGAGCAATATTACCACAAAGCTTTAGCACACCTCGAGGCCGCCCGGCTTGACACATCCAGGCAAGCTCCGCTTAAAGAGACAGCTTGTTTTTTATTGAAGCGCGACTTCTAGGAGGAAGAATGCCGAAAAAGACTGTTGAAGATATAGAGATTAAAGGCAAAAGAGTCCTACTCAGAGTCGATTTCAATGTCCCATTAAACATAAACACTGGTGCTATTAGCGATGATAGCCGTATCCGAGCTTCGTTACCTACTATCAAATATCTCATTGACCATAAAGCCAAGGTAATCCTCTGCTCTCATTTGGGACGCCCTGAAGGCAGAGTGGTCGAAAATTTGCGAATAGCGCCAATAGCACAGAGGTTATCACAGCTTATGGGCTTGCCTGTCAGCACAGCGTCCGATTGTATAGGGCAGGAAGTAGAAAACGAAGTAGATAAGCTCAAAGAGGGCGATATTTTGGTTTTGGAAAACCTGCGATTTCACCCCGAAGAGGAAGCAAATGATGCCGACTTTGCCCGGAAGCTAGTCAACCTAGCTGATATTTATGTTAATGATGCCTTTGGCACTGCTCACCGGGCTCATGCCTCTACCGTAGGTGTAGCTAAATACTTACCTGCGGTGGCTGGATTTTTAATGAAAAAAGAGCTAAACGTTATGGAGAAGCTCTTGCATGATCCAGAGCGGCCCTCGGCCTGCCTTATAGGCGGTGCTAAGGTGAGTGATAAGATAGAGCTGGTGCAGAATATGCTAAAAAAGGTTGACATGCTGCTGGTTGGCGGTGGCATGGCCGCTACTTTCTTAAAGGCACAGGGATATGAGGTAGGGCATTCTTTAGTAGAGGACGATAAGTTGAACCTGGCCAAGAAATTGTTACAGGAAGCCAAAGAGTGGGGGGTCCCATTTCTACTACCTATTGATGCAGTTGTGGCGGGAGAAATCAAAGCTGGAGTCCCAACCAGAGTAACGCCAACAACTAATATACCATCTGGTAGCCATATCGTAGATATTGGTCCTAAATCTATTGCACTTTTCTATAATGAGCTAAGAAAATGTCGTACCATCATATGGAATGGTCCTATGGGGATTTATGAAATGCCTCAATTTGCGCAGGGAACCAGGTCCATCGCCCGTTTTCTATCCACCCTAGATGCCACTACTATTATTGGCGGTGGCTCTTCTGCCGAAGTAGTCCAGGAAATGGGATTAGCTGATAAGATGACCCATGTTTCCACGGGGGGTGGTGCCAGTCTGAGGTTTCTGGAGGGCGTTACCTTACCTGGTGTGAAGGTTTTGTTAGATAAGAAATAAAAGGAGGGTGTGAAATGCGAAGTCCTTTTGTTGCTGGCAACTGGAAAATGAATACTACGGCGACTGAAGCTGAAAAACTTGTTCTCGAGATGCTTGATAAACTGGACAGGATAAAAGGAGCGGAAAAGGTACTTTGCCCGCCATTCGTATCTTTAGTTGCCATAAATATGATGCTCCAGGGTTCGTCTATTAAGCTAGGTGCTCAAAATATGTATTTTGAGACTGAAGGGGCCTATACCGGTGAGATATCCCCGGTAATGCTCAGCGAGTTGTGTGAATTTGTCATACTGGGACACTCTGAACGGAGATGGTATTTTGGGGAAACTGACGAAATAGTTAACAAGAAGGTGAAGGCAGCTTTGGCAAACAGGCTTCAGCCTATCTTGTGTGTTGGAGAGAGGCTTGCAGAGAAGGAAGCTGGCAAGACAGAAGATGTGATTAACAGGCAGGTGACGGCAGATTTCAAGGGTATAGAGCCTGTCTCCAATTTAGTGATTGCCTACGAGCCAGTTTGGGCTATTGGCACAGGCAAGGCAGCAAGCGGCGAGCAGGCAGCAGCTACTATCCAGTTTATTCGTGACGCTCTGGCTAAGCTATGGAATAAGAGTATAGCTCAGGATTTACGCATCCTTTATGGCGGCAGTGTTACCAGTGCTAACATTGCTGAGTTTATTGCCCATCCAGAAATCGATGGTGCACTGGTCGGCGGAGCCAGCCTCAAATCCGAAGATTTCGTGAGTATCGTTGAACAAACCGCTGAGATCAAGGGAAGAGTGAAGTAGTCAGAAGTCAGTGATTATTATCGTTGGTCCCACCGCTGTAGGGAAAAGTAGGCTTGCTCTGCACCTGGCTCAATACTTCCCCGTAGAGATAATAGGCGCCGATAGCCGCCAGATTTATCGGTATATGGATATCGGCACTAATAAGCCGAGTCCGGCCGAGAGGGCATCGGTCCCTCACCATGTCATCGATGTAGTCGAGCCTGACGAAGATTTTAGCCTGGCTATGTATCATCAACTAGCCAATGAGGCACTGAAAGCCATTCGACAGAAGGACAAACTGCCCTTAATGGTCGGCGGCAGCGGCCTTTATGTGTGGTCATTAGTAGAGGGATGGAAAATACCTCAGGTGCCACCTAATCAACAGCTAAGACGCCAGTTAGAAGCCAGGGCAGAGCAAGAAGGCAGCCAAAGCCTTTATCAGGAATTGCAGGATATTGACCCTGCGGCGGCAGCAAAAATCAATCCCGGTAATACCCGCCGCATTATAAGGGCCCTGGAAATCTATGATGCGACAGGGCAGCCCTCTTCTCAATTACGGCGTAAAGAGGCGCCGGATTTCCCCATCCTGCTCATCGGTTTAACTCAAGAAAGAAGCGAGCTATATAGAAGGATTGATTGGCGTGTTGATAAAATGATACAAAGGGGATTGGTTGAAGAAGTGGAACAGCTATTGAAAAAAGGTTATAGCCCCTCTTTACCTTCTATGTCCGGAATAGGTTACAAGCAAATAGTACAGTTTCTCAGAGGCGAGATGACTTTGCCTCACGCTATTGATAAAATAAAATATGAAACCCATCGACTGGCTCGCCACCAGTATGCCTGGTTTCGCCTTAGCGATAGCAGAATTCATTGGTTTGACACTAGTGAGTCAGAAGCCAAAGGCAACTCTGCCACTCTCAACAAAGTGAAGGGGCTCGTAGACGGCTTCATATCATGAAATTCTCCAAGTTACAAGCCACGGGTAATGACTTCATCTTGGTTGACGCCAGAACCATAGAAGGGGAGTGGTCAAAGCTGGCCCGAGCCATGTGTGACCGTCACTTTGGCATAGGAGCTGACGGTCTGATATTGGTGCAGGATTCGACCATCGCTGATTTGAAGATGCGTATTTTTAATGCCGACGGTTCTGAGGCCGAGGTTTCCGGCAATGGGCTGAGATGTTTTGCCAAGTATGCTATCGAGAAAGGCTTGAGTGGCAAAATATCATCCCGAGTGGAGCAAGGCAATTGTTCTCTGACAATAGATACCTTGTCAGGCGTAAGGAAGGTTAAAGCTTATATGTCGGGGAATAAAGTAAATCGTATTGAGGTAAAGATGGGCTTGCCCCAATTTCAACCGGAACAAATTCCAGTTAAAGTTAAAGTTGACATAATACCAATACTGGGTTATCCTTTAGTGATAAACGGAAAGGAATTGACTCTGGCTCTTCTATCCATGGGTAATCCCCACGCCGTGAGTTTTCTATCCCAGCCAACTACTGATTTTCATTTAGCTGAGATAGGACCGAAGGTAGAGATGCACCCTATGTTCCCCCAAAGGACTAATTTTGAGGTAGCCAGGGTCTTGAGCAGGGAGAAGATAGAAGCCAGGGTGTGGGAGCGAGGTGTTGGAGAAACTCTGGCCTGTGGTAGTGGTGCCTGCGCCATAGCTGTGGCCGCTCAATTATTGGACTATGTAGAGCTACAAGTTGACATAATACTCATAGGTGGGACTTTGACCGTATCCTGGGATAGCTTGGGGGAGGTGCTGCTTAGCGGTCCAGTGGAGGAAGTTTTCACTGGTGAATGGCTTGGAGGAAAGAGCTGATGGAATTAGCCAAAAGGCTTAATAGATTGCCTCCATATCTTTTCGTGGAAATAAATCAGAAAATCGCTGAGCTTCGGGCTAGGGGAGAGGAAGTAATCAGCTTTGCTCTTGGCGACCCTGATTTACCCACGCCATCTCATATCATCGAACATATGTGCCAGGCAGCACATGACCCTACAAACCATCGTTACCCCGAAACCGCCGGCTTGCCTGAACTTTGTCAAGCCATTGCTGAGTGGTATGAGAAACGCTTTGGAGTTACCTTGAATCCGGCTAAAGAAATCTTGCCTCTTATTGGCTCCAAGGAGGGGATCGGGCATATGGCTTTATGCTTTATCGAGCCCGGTGACCTGGCTCTGGTGCCTGACCCAAGCTATCCACCATTTTATCTGGGCACCATATTAGCCGGCGGCGAACCTTACTTTATGCCTTTGAAGGAGGAAAACGACTTTCTGCCCGATTTTGAAGCCATTCCAGGCGAGGTAGCCGATAGGGCAAAACTTATGTGGCTTAACTACCCCAACAATCCCACCGGAGCTATAGCCAGCCTTGATTTCTTTGAGAAAGCAGCTCATTTCGCACAGCGGCACGACTTAGTAATCTGCCATGACGCTCCTTATACCGAAGTTGCCTTTGATGGCTATAAGCCACCGAGCTTCATGCAGATACCTTGGGCAAAGAAAAGAGGTGTGGAATTTCATTCCCTGTCCAAAACCTATCATATGACGGGTTGGCGAATAGGCATGGCGGTAGGTAACGCTGACATGGTGGATGCCTTATTTAAAGTTAAATCCAACCTGGATTCAGGCATTCCCCAGGCAATTCAATATGCCGCTGTGGAAGCTCTGTGCGGCTCCCAGGAACATATCGCCGAGCATAATGCTATTTTTCAACGTCGCCGAGATAAGTTGCTAAAAATCATTAATGAGATAGGGCTGAAGGCCAGAATACCCAAGGCAACCTTTTATATCTGGGCTAAGATTCCCCAGGGATACACATCTATGGATTTTACCAAGAAATTACTGGATGAAGCCGGAATAGCGGTAACTCCGGGAATTGGCTATGGGAAGGAGGGAGAGGGCTACATCAGATTTTCCCTGACCATTTCCGATGACCGCCTGGAACAGGGGATAAATCGTCTATCGGCCTGGCACGCCCGAAATTGTCATTATGAGGAACGTTAGCGACTAAGCAAGTCCGAATGTGTGCAGGAGGGGGAGATAAAGCAAAGATTTTTTACTACTGAAGCCAAGGCAGAACGAGCATTCCTCGTCGGGGTGGGAAGCAAGACCTCTAACAACAACGATTGGTCAATTAAAGATTCTTTACAAGAGCTATCCTACCTGACTAAAACGGCGGGCGCCAATGTAGTAGGTATGTTAACTCAGAACCTGAACGCACCTTCGCCCGCCTATTATATAGGTAAAGGTAAAATTGAGGAACTAGTCAGCCTCAAAGAGCAAACTCAGTACGACACAGTAATCTTTGATGATGAACTGTCGCCGAGGCAGCAAAGAAATCTCGAAGAGACGTTGGGGGTCAAAGTTATTGACCGCAGTGCTCTGATCTTACACATATTCGCCCGAAAAGCTCGAACCCACGAAGGAAAACTCCAGGTTGAGTTGGCCCAGCACCAATATCTTTTACCCCGGCTTGTCGGGCAGTGGCGCCATTTAGAGCGACTTGGCGGTGGCATCGGCACCAGGGGTCCCGGTGAGGCACAATTGGAAACCGATCGCCGCCTTATCAATAACCGCATCAATCTCCTTCAGCATAAAATAGAAAGTGTCAGGAAGCATCGAGCACTTTACAGGAGGCGCCGTAAGGAGACTGGCACGCCTATCGTAGCTCTTGTGGGTTATACTAACGCAGGTAAGAGCACTTTGTTTAACACCTTAAGTAAAGCCAGTGTAGATGTAGAAAATAAGCTCTTTTCTACTTTGGACCCTGTGACTCGGCGGCTGGCTCTACCCACCGGGCAACAATTTCTAATCACCGATACCGTCGGCTTTATTAACAAACTTCCGCCTTCAATAATTGCCGCATTTCGAGCCACTTTAGAGGAACTGGATGAGGCTGATTTACTTCTCCATATAGTTGACATAACACACAAGAACGCTGCTAATCAGTGTCTCACAGTAGAAAAGATACTAAGCGAACTGAACTTAGAAAATAAACCAAAATTTACTGTATTCAATAAGCTAGACTTGACTTTAAGCAGCGAGGCGGAGCTGAAATCATTGACCACCATTCCTGACTTCGAGGATGGAATTTTGTTGCCGAACGAGGGCATTGTTCTTATCTCTGCTGCCAAAGGATGGGGGATGGATGAGCTGCTAAATAACATAGCTCGTCATATTTAGGGGTCAGTCTCTTATTAGAAAATGAAAATTACAATTGTTTACGACAATGAAGCAAGAAAAGTGAGGCTAAGACAAGGTCATGGATTTTCTGCCCTTATTGAAGATACAGGAGTGTCACCACTCTTGTTTGATACAGGCGCTGATGGCCCCGCATTACTACATAATATGAGAGAGCTTAATATTGACCCGCAGGACATAAGTGTAATCGTAATCTCACATGCCCATGGCGATCATACTGGAGGACTTACTGAAATCCTTGGAATAAATAGGATTGCTGAACTTTACCTCCCAAGTTCCCTCAAGAGAGCATTTCCAGGAAGAAAGGTAACCATGGTCAAAGGTCCCGTACAAATTCGTGAAAACATTTTCTCGACTGGCGAACTTGAAGAAGTAGAGCAATCCCTAGCCCTCAAAACTAATAAGGGGATATTTGTGCTTACAGGTTGTGCTCACCCCGGGATGGAAAGTGTTCTCGCCGCTGCTGCAAAGTTTGGGGAACTCTATGGAATTGCCGGTGGATTCCATGGATTTCATAATTTTGAGGCTTTCCATGGCTTATCGTTGATTTGCCCCTGTCATTGCACCACGTACAGGCAGGAGATAAGAGATTTATTTAAAGATAGAACTTTAGGGTGTGGAGCAGGGCTGGTAATCGAATTATAAAGAACGAACTCTCTCGCCAAATATCTTAGTGCCTATTCTGATTATATTGGCACCCTCTTCCATGGCAACTTTATAAGAATTAGTCATGCCCATGGAAAGATATTTCATCTCTACATTGGCCAACTCCAGCCCTTTAATTTTTTCAAATATCCTTCTTGTCTCCACAAAATAAGGCCTGGAGTCTTCAGGGTTTCCAAAACGAGGTCCCATCGTCATAAGGCCCATAATTTTGATATTTCTAAGACGGGATATTTCTCTTATTAATTGTTCCACATCCTCAGGGAACACTCCTGATTTCTGGGGTTCTCTGCCACTATTTACCTCAATCAATATTGGCATTATTTTGCCAATTTGAACACACTTTTTATCAATTTCCCTGGCTATTTCTAAAGAATTGACACCTTCTATCATGTCGAACATTTCCAGTACTTTTTTCCTGACATTATGCTTTTGAAAGGTCCCAATAAAATGCCATTTCGCTCTCCTTCCAACCTGTCCATATGCTTCCTTTGCTTCCTTGACATAATTTTCTCCAATGATTTTTATTCCCGCCTGAACAGCTTTCAGGACTTCCTCAGGTGTTCTTGTTTTTGCTGCCGCCACCACCTCGACTCCGTCAGGGAGTTCAGCCAATAATTTGGCAACGTTTTGTTTAGTTAGCTCGCTTGCCACATCATGATTGTAATCCATTGAGCTTGCCATCTTCAAGAATAAGAAATGCGGTAGGTATGGAAGACGTTCTCGCCTCTAACCAAAATGGGGATGCCTGAGAGAAGTTATGGGGCAATCAATCATTGAGAAGACAAGAAACGAAGAGCCCAGAAGGACAAATGGTTATTAAGCAGTCCCGGGTAAATAGGGGTTGACAAAAAGAGTATTTGTAGACATAATTTAACTGAGTATAATATTCCTTACACTCAGTTGTAATCTGTAAGGAGGTAAAGTCGATGCTACCACATATCGATGATTTTTTGCTAAATTTGCAGGCTAATAAATATTCCCCTGAGACGGTTTATAATTACGAGCGGGATCTTAATGTTTTCAGCAATTTCCTGAATGAAAGCAACATTGAGTTTGATAAAGTTGATAAGCGTGCTATCACCTACTATAAGGCATATCTGGGTTCTCGCGACCGCAAAACGTCAAGCTTAGGGCGAGGTGATAAACAGCTTGATTCCCGCTCTATAAACCGCATGCTGTCAGCGCTGAGAGCTTACCTGCGCTACTTAATTGACATTGATTACCCTTGTCCCTTGCCGCCTGAAGCGGTGAAATTAACCAAGGCTGGAAGAAAACATCCCCAAGTAGCTGAGCTTGAGGATTTAATTAGACTGATTGTAGCGCCAAGTTCCTTAGAGTCAAATATCAAAACGGCTTTAAGGAACCGCGCCATGCTGGAAGTGCTATTTGCTACTGGCATGCGCATCTCTGAGCTATGCAATCTAAATCGTAATCAAATCGACGATACCGGGCGGATTTTTATTACCGGCAAGGGTAGAAAGCAACGCTTCGTTTACTTAACTCCACGGGCTAAACAACACCTGGATGCGTATTTAGTGACTCGTCAGGATGATTGTCCTGCCCTTTTTATCCCTTATGCCGGCAGAAATGTATCTAAATCACGGAAAAGGATTTCCACCAATTATCTTCAGGATAAAATTAAGAGATACCGGGAGAAATTAAAGATCAACGTCCCAACTTCAGCACATTCCCTGAGGCATGGTTTCGCTACTTACCTGGCTGAAAAAGGTGCTAATCCGGCAGCTCTTCAAATTCTTCTGGGTCATGAATCCTTGGATACCACCACCCGCTATGTCCATGCCTCCGATAAGTATGCTGAAGAGACTCACCGCAAATACCATCCTCTAGCTAAGACAGATTAGAATCAGGCAATTAGAACATTATGTCAACTGTAATTAGGGGAGGGCTGCCTGACAAAAATTAAATGCCCTATTTTTAAACGACGTACAGAAGAATTTTGATAAATACCATGCAACTAATACTATGTGGTGCCTTTACGGCCGCATCCCCACCCCTAATAACCTCAGTCAAAAAGCTCAGCCACCATTCTGCCCACGTATCTGGCAATGGCAGGAGCGGCAGTTAGACCCGGGGATTCTATCCCGATTAGATTTATTAAGCCCGGGAAACCCGCTTTCTCTTCATGTGTAATAACGAAATCTCGGAAGCCTTCGCCTGGGCCTTGAAGCTTGGGCCTTATGCCAGCAGATTCGGGGGCTAAATCTTCAAGTTCAATAAAGGGTAGGAATCTCTTGGCTGAATTGTAGAAATATTGCTTATGCGTCTCGTCAACTACATAGTCTATCGCTTCAACATAGTAGGCGCTGGGGCCAAGTAGCACCCTACCATCGAGTCCCCGTCTCCAATGAATCCCATGTCCAGCTTGCTCTGGGACAGGATAAATGAGCCTGTTTACAACATTTCTATATTTTGAACTTAGACTGAAGTATTCGCCTTTACAGTAATGGAGCCTGTAACCTGCTTTAGCTATGTCTATCCCAGCAAGCTGGGCTATCATGTCAGAGTTTAAGCCGGCGCAGTTCACGACAACATAGGCAACAAAAGCAGAAATCCCATCTCGGTCCTTTATTTGAACTTTGTATTTTGCCCCTACCCTTTCTATTCCTATCACCTCAGTGTCGAAAACAAACTCGACTCCCTTTTCCCTCGCTTGGCTGTAAAGAAACTTCAGCAAAGTATAGGAATCCAAAATTCCGCTGGATGGTGATAATAGTCCAGCTCTAGCTTCGATATTTGGCTCGAGTTTCTTCAATTCCGTCCGGGAAAGGAGCACCAAATCATCGACACCATTTTTTCTTCCCTGCTGGTAAAGTTTTTCGAGCCAGCTAATCTCATCTTCGTCTGCTGCCACTATAATCTTGCCGGACATCTTATAGGCGATATTATGTTTATCACAAAGCTGGTAAAGCAGGCTTTTGCCTTCTACACAAAGCTTAGCCTTAAGG
Source organism: Dehalococcoidia bacterium (assembly GCA_004377135.1). GTDB lineage: Bacteria > Chloroflexota > Dehalococcoidia > GIF9 > AB-539-J10 > RBG-13-51-36. Next base: position 11,207 of record SOHS01000164.1, read on the forward strand.
GAGTCCTCAGGGTGATAAATGCCGGCGTGAATAACTTCACTATTCCTGCTACTAGTCTCAAGCCCAAAGGTGCGGTTCTTTTCAAAGACGAATACTTCTTTCTTCCCTTGTGCGATTTCACAAGCTGTAGCCAGGCCAATCACTCCAGCACCAATTATTACTACATCGATTTCAGCAAGCATTTTTAGCCAGCCTTGAGCCTAATCTATTTTGACGAAGGACAACGTCTTCTGATGGTATAGAGATGTTTAGTACCAGAGCTTCACCCTCGGTTTTAGGTATTGTAGATGGTATCTGGTGCAATCCTCAGAATTTGGTGAGGCTTGAGTACTGCTGATTTGCCATCCACTGTAGCTCTGGCAGTCCCTTCTAGGATGAATAGGTATCTTTTCCACTTTATCCCAGAATCTTTTCCACCTCCTCCTTATCCGCCTCCATCACGTGGGGTATGCCGGAGACCTCCGCCGCCTCATGAGTAAGGGCAACGATATCGCCACGGTCTAGGAACTTTACGTCGAACTTGCGGCTTCCAGCCATGAGCTGGCGTAAACCCTGGGCGAGCCGCTCGTAATAAGTGTAGAGCCCGATAGCCGAAGTTGGAATCCTCTCATAATCTTTGCCATACTCTCTTTTCAGCCCCTCAGCAGTAACAAAGATAGCTTCCCTCGTTTTGCCAAATCGCTGGAGATAAACAGGAAGTTGTCCGCTATTTATCGTTTCACCGATAGTCTTACCAACCAT
>SOHS01000043.1 GCA_004377135.1 Dehalococcoidia bacterium
GTCCATTGTAAAGGCTACTGAGCTTCAGCGGGCCGCTAGCTCAATTGGTAGAGCACCTGACTCTTAATTCTAAGCCAAATGTCCCCAAAAATCATGTTACGTACAAAATAAAACAATTGTGTCAACCCTAAGAAATTCGTTTTGTTCGTGAAATACCAACCAGTAACAACTCGTCCCAAACATCCTAACGCCAAATTAACGTCAATTCCTGAGCTTTGATTTGAATCTAACAGAAAACAAGGCGTGGTAGAGGGTACACATCGCTATTTGAGCCTCTCAAAGGTGATTCATCGCTTATCGCGGAATAATATGCGATCCAGTCAGTAACAAAATACCTTTTTGTGCAGTGAGATATCAGCACGGCGCTACTAGATAGGGTCAATGTTCCATAAAGTGAGCCCAGGCTCACAGTATTTCCTAAGATGGCCGTAGTACTGATGAAGCTTCTCGTCAGAACGGTCAAAAAGCAAAGCGGGGTTAAATCCCTCGGCTGACGCCCAAAAAGCCAAAGAATCACTAAAGATCTTTCAATCGCTATTTTTGGAATGAGTACACTTTATTGACAACTATGGTGGGGTATGTTATAAACTGTACTGGAATTACTGACTTGCGGTAGGAGATGCCCCACGTGGGGAGCCGAAGGGGCAAGGGACCAAGTAGTAATATGAGGTCTTGAAACTCTCAGGCAGAAGGACTGCCGCAAGTGAAACTCCCTGGAGAGGCCTCGACATGAGGTCACCAAAGGTGTAAGTCCGCAAACAGTGAGCGGACAATCTCTCAGGTAAAGGGACAGGGGCAATCTGTATGGTGCAGGTTGCCTTTTGTTATTTGGTAGAAAGGTAAGGTTGTTCAGCAACGTTCTTATAGGAGACTGAGGGATGGATCTATTCAAAAAGACACCCCTTAACAAGGTACACCATGACCTGAAGGCCAGGATGACGAATTTTGCTGGCTGGGAGCTGCCTATGTGGTTCACATCCATTCTGGAGGAACACAAGGCAGTTCGTTCTCGGGCAGGTATGTTCGACGTGTCTCACATGAGCAGGGTCTGGGTAAGCGGCAGGAAGGCCGGCCAGTTTCTCGACAAGGTGTTGACTAGATCGGTCCGCCGGTTGGAGATAGGTTCCTCGCAGTTGTGCCTCCTGTGCCTGGAGGACGGTGGCATTCTAGATGATCTGTGGGTCTATCACGTGGCAGTTGATCAGTACCTGCTGGTCTGGAACGTCGGAGATACTGAGCGGAAGCTTGATTGGCTATTTCATTGGTCAGAATCAGACCCCGATATCACTTTCAAGAACGCCACCGACGATACAGCTATGGTGGCCGTCCAGGGTCCGGCTGTCTGCCAGCTAGACAGTATGAAAGCCCTCTGCAATCTGCCGCGGTTCGGCCACGCCCGAGCGAAGATAGACAAGTTGGAGGTGTTTGGGGCCAGGACGGGTTACACTGGAGAGGACGGATTTGAGCTCATAAGCAGCACAGCAGACGCTCCACCTTTGTGGCGGGTTCTCATGGATCAGGGTGTGAAGCCTTGCGGTCTGGGGGCGCGCGACATATTGCGACTGGAGGCGGGTATGATGTTGTCGGGCCAAGACATGGATGACCGCACAAATCCCTTTGAAGCTGACCTGGCGTGGTTAGTGGATTTTGGCAAAAGGGACTTTGTCGGAAAGAGATCTTTGCTTGAGATCAGGCGTCAGGGCATTGGACGTAAGCTCGTTGGCTTCAAGATCAAAGGACGGGGGATAGCTCGTTCAGGCTATTCCATTTTCAAATCAGGCCAGAAAGTGGGCAAGGTTACGAGCGGTGGATATGCACCAGCTCTGGGCATGAGCATCGGCCTGGGTTACGTTCCCGTTGAGCTATCAATCATAGGCACTGAAATCGAGATACTTATTCGTGATAAACTGGTTTCGGCGCAGATAGTTAATAGGAGATTCTACAAGAAAGGGGGATTGAATGAACCCGAAGGAATACAAATACACACGGGAGCATGAATGGATCTGCCTTGAGCCCGGAAATACGGGCAAGACTGGGCTCACGAAGTATGCTGAGAGTCAGTTAGGGGATATTGTTTTCCTGGACTTACCAGCGCCCGGCACTCAAGTGCAGCAGTTCGAGAAGATGGGCGAGATAGAGTCAGTCAAGGCAGTTACCGACTTCCTCTCGCCGGCCAGTGGTAAAGTGGTTGAAATCAACGCAAAGGCTGTTGATGAACCTAAGCTGGTTAACGAAGATCCATATGGGGTAGGCTGGCTGGTCAGGTTGGAGCTGAGCAAACCTTCAGAACTTGATGCATTGATGAGCAGCGACGCTTATGACAAGTACGTGGAATCGTTGTCGCAAGAAGGCTCAGAGTGAGTGGAAGATGAACTCGATGTTGTCACCTTATCTGCCCAATACGGATGCTGACCGTCGCGCCATGCTCCGTGAGATTGGAGCCACCTCCGTTGACGAGCTATTTCAAGATGTGCCTGAGAAGTGCCGTCACACCCAATTCAGTCTGCCTGCTCCTCTATCGGAGCTTGAACTGAGAGAAGAACTCCGTCACTTAGCTGAGAGTAATACGAATCTGGAGGATTATGCGTGTTTTCTGGGTGCCGGCAGTTACCGTCACTTCATTCCCTCAGTAGTTGATCATATCATCGGGCGAAGCGAGTTCTATACGGCCTACACTCCGTATCAGGCCGAAGTCAGTCAGGGAACGCTGCAATCGATCTACGAGTACCAGTCGCTGGTCTGTCAACTTACTGGCATGGAAGTGAGCAATGCCGGGATGTATGATGGCAGCACTGCCGCAGCTGAGGCGGCAGTCATGGCATGCATAATAAGCAAGAGGGACAAGGTTGCCGTGTTGAACACCGTGAACCCCATATATCGCGAGGTAATAGGTACATATGTCGAAGGTCGAGACCTTGCAGTGGAAACGATAGGGCCAGACGCAAGCCTGTCTGCGGATTATGCCTGCCTGATAGTCCAGCAACCCAACTTCTTTGGCTGCCTCGAGAAGATAGAGATGTATGTCCAGAAAGTTCGTGACGTCGGAGCGCTATTCATCTCCATATTCGACCCTATTTCTCTCGGGATGTTCAGGCCACCCGGGGATTACGGGGCAGATATTGCTGTCGCTGAGGGACAGCCACTGGGTATCCCGCTGTGCTTCGGCGGCCCGTATTTGGGCGTGTTTGCTTGCCGAAAAGAGTATGTGCGCTATATGCCCGGAAGACTTGTGGGCAAGACGGTAGACGTCGAAGGCAGGCCGGGATACGTGATGACTATGGTGACGCGTGAGCAGTACATCCGGAGAGAGAAGGCTATATCAAATATCTGCACCAGCGAGGCTCTGATGGCTCTGGCAGCAGGGGTCTATCTTGCCGCTGTTGGCAAGAGAGGCCTCAGACGCGTTGCTGAGCTATGCTACCACAAAGCCCACTACGCTGCCCGGGCAATAAGCAAGCTTAAGGGATATTCGCTGGTTTTCGAGAGGCCTTTCTTCAAGGAATTCGTGATTAACTGCCCACTCGCACCTTCTAAGATAAACGAAGTGCTCCTTCACGAGAGGATTATTGGCGGGCTGGACATAAGCCATATGATAGACAACGGTATGTTGCTTTGTGTTACAGAAGTGAACACCAAGGAGGAGATCGACAGGTTAGTAGAAATCCTGGCAGCATCATAAGGGGAAGGAGTACATGAGTAAGCACTATTTGCTTCCTGATATCAGCAAGCCTGGCAAGATTGGGTACAGTCTGCCGGAGTTAGATGTTCCTCCGTCAGAGTTGCCACCCGAGAACCTGCTCCGTAAGGAACTCGAGCTGCCAGAGGTAAGCGAGTGTGAGCTGGTGAGGTACTTCACAGCTCTGAGCAAGATGAACTACGGGGTGGACACGGGATTCTATCCCTTAGGAAGCTGCACCATGAAGTACAACCCGAAATGGCACGAGGATATACCCAGTCTTCCGGGTTTTGCCTCAGTTCACCCCTTGCAGCCAGAAGAGACGGTCCAGGGAGCACTGCGGCTTATGTTTGAGCTGCAGGAGTATCTAGCTGAGATCACCGGCATGGATGCTGTCAATGTGATTCCCATGGCCGGAGCACACGGTGAGCTTGCCAGCCAGCTGATGATGAAGGCCTATCATCAGGAGCGAGGGGATAGAGATCGAAGAAAGGTCCTTCTGACTGACTCATCTCACGGAACAAATCCAGCTACGTCCTCTATGTGCGGGTTTGAGATAGGTGTAGTTTCTACGGATAGCGAAGGCAACGTAGATATGAAGAGCCTGAACACCTTGATGAACGACAAAGTGGCCGCGCTAACATTGACTTTGCCTACTACCTTGGGCCTATTCGATCCACATATAACCGAGATAAGTGAGCTCGTTCATGAGAGAGGAGGGCTGCTCTGGTGCGACGGGGCTAACCTCAATAGCCTGATTGGGTATGTCAAGTTTGGAGACCTAGGCTTTGATTGTGTCACGGTGAATCTCCATAAGACGTTCAGCACTCCTCATGGAGGCGGAGGGCCAGGCGCCGGCCCTGTCTGCACCAAGCAGAAACTGGTTGAGTTTCTGCCCGCGCCGTTGGTGACCAAGGAGTGTGGGAGATACAAGCTGGTCGCGCCAGCCAAGTCTATTGGGAGGATAGGTGGCTTCTATGGAAACTTCGGTGTCCTGGCAAAGGCCTATGCCTACATCCGCTCTCTCGGTGCCGAAGGACTGAAGCAAGTGGCGCAGGACGCAGTCCTCAACGCTAACTACATAAAGGAGAAGCTAAAGGCACACTACCACCTGCCATACGACCGAACTTGCATGCACGAAGTGGTATTCTCGCACAAGAGGCAGGCGGCTAAGGGTGTTCATGCGATGGATATTGCTAAGCGCCTGCTCGATTATGGACTTCATCCTTCAACCGTCCATTTCCCTCTGATTGTGGACGGGGCTCTCATGATCGAACCTACTGAGACAGAGAGCAAGGCAACGCTGGATGAATTCATTCAGGCTATGATTGAAATAGCCAAGGAGGCAGAGACAAACCCCGACATCTTGCACAGTGCCCCGCATAACACACCGGTCAGGCGTCTGGACAGTGCTAGAGCTGCTAGGCAGCCAGACTTGCGCTGGGAGATTAGCGAGACTAAGATTGAACAGTGATCTCTGCGACTTGGTTGGGGGTTGAGATACAGGCAGGCACATCGACTCAGGAGTCTGCATTTTGGAACAGAAGAATGTAGTGGTAATAGGTGGCGGACCCGGCGGGTATGTTGCGGCGATTCATGCCGCCCACTTGGGAGCGGAAGTGGCTCTGATCGAAAAAGACAGACTAGGGGGCACGTGTCTCAACCACGGTTGTATTCCCACGAAAGCACTGGTGAGGAGCGCCGAGGTTTTCCTGGAAGCCAAAAGGGCAGATGAATTCGGGGTGGAAATCGGCAGTGTCAAAGCAAACTTGCCTCAGATTATGGCGCGCAAGAGGAAGGTGGTCGATGCTCTGGTGTCCGGGGTGGAGCAGCTGATCAAAGCAAACAAAGTAAGTCTACACCATGGCACTGGTCGCCTCGTGTCTCCACACTTGGTTAAGGTGAATGCCACCGAGATAGCAGCCAAGAAGATTATCATCGCTACGGGCTCTGAATCGGCTCTGCTTCCCGTCGACGGTCTGGGTCTGCCGGGAGTGCTCACAACTGATGACATCCTTGAACTGGAGGAACTACCGGAGAGCCTCGTTGTCATCGGAGGAAGCCACGTCGGGGTTGAGTTTGCGAGCATATTCAATGCGTTGGGGACAAAGGTGACCATTGTGAAGAGACGCCCCCTGCTATTGGAGCCTATCGACGAAGAGATTGGGCGACGCTTTGCTCAACTTCTGCCGAGGCAGGGCATCCGTGTGATAACTGGAGCTGCCGTCAAGGCAATCGAAAGGCACGGATCGCTTCTCAGGGTAGTCTGGGATACCCCGGAGGGCGAGAAAGGGGTCAATGGGCAGATGGTCCTTATGGCCACCGGTCGCCAACCTTACAGCGAGGGACTTGGCTGGTCGGAGCTCGGTCTGAAGATGGAGGGAGGCGCTATCAGCGTGAATGAATACCTTGAGACGAACATAGAGGGAGTCTATGCCATCGGTGATGTTCTGGGCAAGCGCATGCTGGCTCATGTTGCCTCCTACGAAGGAGAGATAGCTACAGAGAATGCCCTCGGCCGAAGGCGCCAGGCAGACTATCGAGCTGTGCCAACGTGTGTCTTCACTTATCCTGAAATCGCGGGCGTCGGCATCACCGAGCAAAACGCTAGGGACAGCAACACTCCTCACAAGGTGAGCAAGTTCCCCTTTGCTGCCTGTGGCCGTGCTATTGCTATGGGTGAGACTGTTGGAATGGTTAAGGTGATCTGCCATGCTTGTGACGGTAAGGTTTTGGGCGTGCACATTATGGGGCCACACGCTGGTGATCTTATCGCGGAAGGTGCCCTTGCCATACAACTTGGCGCAACTGCCGAGGATCTTGCCCATACCATTCATGCTCACCCCACGTTGCCTGAGGCGGTGCATGAGACCGCTATGGGACTGCTGGATGGGGCAATACATTTTCAGAGAATATAGAGTTGCACAGATGGACACTACTGTCACTAGAGTGTATGGCGTCTCTAACATTCGCGATGAGACTCACGCACCATCCGGAAGGGAATGCCTGGCCGGCTACTTAGGAGTAGTTCCGTACGACCTCGCCTTGAGACTGCAGCAGGCATTGCTGTCCGCCAGAGCTGAAGGGCTCATTCCTGACGTCCTGCTCCTGCTTCAGCATCCGCCGTCGTTCACCCTAGGACGATTCAGAGGGAAAGAAGATATCATCGTTCCTCGGGAGATGCTGACACGTGAGGGTATAGCTGTCTTTCATACCAATCGAGGCGGCAGTGTCACGTATCATGGTCCGGGGCAGCTCATAGGCTATCCCGTTCTGAACCTCAAGGAGAAGGGCTTGGGCGTGCGCCAGTACATATGGAGCCTAGAGGAGGTTATCATAAGGCTTCTGCATACTATTGGCATCCAAGGCCATCGAGTGGCGGACCACCGTGGTGTCTGGGTGGGCGACAAGAAGATATGTTCCGTAGGCGTAAATGTCAGCGGCGGTATTAGTACTCACGGCTTTGCATTGAACGTGAGCAACGAGCTGCGCTACTTCCAGTACATAAGACCTTGCGGCCTGGCAAGTGAAGTGATGACTTCCGTCTCGGAGTTATCGGGACGTTCTGCAGAAGCGGAGACCGTCCTGAGCGACACCATTCGCTGTTTCTCAGAGGTATTTTATCTAGGCTGCAAGCGAAGGGATGATGTATGTCTGGCTATGCTAGGCGCCCTGAGTGGCTGAAGCTAAGTCCCCTGGACTCCAGGATTCTGGGTCCAATGAGGAGACTTACTCTTGATCTGAAACTTCATACTGTATGTGAAAGTGCGCATTGCCCTAACCGAGCCGAGTGCTTCAGTCGAGGTACTGCCACCTTCATGATACTGGGCGACACCTGTACTCGTCGTTGTACGTTCTGCGGAGTCAGAAAAGGACGCCCGCAGGATCTAGATCCGCAGGAGCCACAGCATATTGTAGAGGCAATCAGCACTTTGAAACTTAGTTACGTGGTTGTTACTTCTGTAACCAGAGATGACCTGCCCGATGGCGGGGCCTCCCACTTCGCCCAGACCATCAGAGCTATTCATGACTATAACCGGGCAATCGCGGTCGAGGTCCTGATCCCTGATTTTGGAGGTTCGCGATCCGCTGTGGAGGATGTCCTATCGGCCCAGCCGGCTGTGCTCAACCATAATCTGGAGACTGTACCCAGGCTCTACCCCGAGGTTCGTCCTCAAGCGGAGTATCGGCGATCACTGGAGGTTCTGAGTCGAGGCAGGCTCCTTGACGACAATCTTCTGACCAAGTCGGGAATCATGTTAGGGCTGGGTGAATCACAGCAGGAGGTCATCGAACTGATGACTGATCTCAGGCAAGCTGGTTGTGATGTTCTAACTATAGGCCAGTATTTGCCGCCTTCACTCAAGCATCACGAGTTGGTCAGGTACATCTCTCCCGAGGAATTTGTAGAATATCAGAATATTGGGAGGGACATGGGGTTCGTCTCGGTCTTCTCTGGTCCGCTTGTGCGCAGCTCTTTTCATGCTGCTGAGGCGTATCTTCTGGCCACTCGAAAGATGCCTCGTGGTTCTGGACGATAGGCGGCCGGAGAAGAATTCGCCACAAGGCGTGTTAGCAGGGAGCATCACCTGCCAGTCAAGCGCGACTGTTCGCGGGATGGGCGAAACAGCTATCCTGACAGTCTCGATTCCTGGGCTCTAGGATTCATCGCTTGTGTTGACGGGTTCTCCACAGGGTTGGCTCGGAGAAATCCTGGTAAAGAATATGCGTTTCCATGACCTGCGTCATACCTTCGCAAGCCTTATGTTATAGAGGGGAGCAAAGCCAAAGGTTATCTCAGAGGCACTAGGGCATAGTTCGGCAGCCTTTACAATAGGCACTTATTCACATATAATTTGAGGGATGCAATCAGAAGCTATGGCGTTACTGGATGAGGTGTTACTACGAGAGAAAAACGGCATTGGAAGATAAAAATAGCGCCAATTTAACAGCAAAATTAGGGATACCGCCGAGAAAAAACCAAAATTTAGCTTCAATGGCAGCGTAGCTCAGGGGTAGAGCAGAGGACTCATAAGCCTTTGGTCGGTGGTTCAAATCCACCCGCTGCCACCAAAACTAAAATTCAACAATAAGATATCGTGAGAAATTGCGAGTAAATCGATTCCTCACACTTTTCTTGGTCTGGTTAGTTCGTTGATGGGCAGCCTTGATAACCATATCCAGCCCAAACTACTACACTTCTATCCGCAGCCAGTTATTCCCTGGAGATGACCCCAATCGACTCTATTTCAACCAGGTATTCGGGTTTGCCCAACTGTGCCCCCAAAACAGAACTGACCGGGGGATTGTCTATCAAGAATGGAGCATACTTCTGATAATATGCCAATTCGGTACGCCGCATGGCAGGATAGTCCTTCAGGTCTTTCAATATGATGAGGTTTTTGATCAGATTGTTCATTGAGCTGCCAGCTTCTTCCAGAGCACGGCGAATTTTGCCTAAAGCAATCTCCATTTGTTCTTCGAATACCATAGTCTCTACTCTAGCTGTCTCATCGTTGGCTCCCTGGCAGCCGGAGATGAAGATCAGGTTGCCAACCACAACTGACCGGGAGAATTTCCCAGCCTCAGCTGGGACATTCGGGTAGCTCAATTTCTTGCCCGCCCAGTATTCAGGATAGTGAATTACCTTCTGATCCATATGCTTCCTCCTTTTGAAAGGCTTGCCATATTATAACAACTGCAGCTAAGACTCATATCTGTATCCTCTTGACCTTTTCCTCAATTTGAGTGTTGTCTTCCTAGGAGCTGAATGAATTCGAAGGAAGATTTATAATGAAAGGGAATATTAGTTTTATGAGGGAGACTGGCCCTCATAAGCCTTTGGTCGCTGGTTCAAATCCAACCATCGCCACTTATTTTTTCACTCATAGTGATACTGGTATGGTGAATGTCACAAACCCAAGTCCCTTATTTTATTCGGTTGTTAATATTAATGAGATAAACATCACTCTCTGTTCTCTAATGCCCGTTTTTATATCGTGAAAAAATTCAAACATTCTAAATAGATTTACAAAACCCTTATAGTTGCTATAAACTAGTTTTAATGGTAATGTTGCTTGCCTAAATTCGAATACTTATGAGGAAGAAAATGTTAAAGAAGAGAGTAGCTAATATAATTTTGATTACAATATGTTTCTCTGTATTACTCTTTTCTGCCTGTAATGGCGAGATCAAGAATCCTGATACCTTTATCATAGCGGAAACTGCCGATATTGCCAGTTTAGATCCCGCCTATGGCTATGATACTGCAAGTGCTGGTCAAATACAAAATATTTATGAAACACTAATTAACTTTGATGGCAATAGTACAAGCGAGTTTATTCCATGGCTGGCGACAGACTGGACGATTTCTGAAGATGGAAAAACCTATAGATTCAAGATTCGTGACGGAGTAAGCTTTCATAATGGAAATCCATTAACCCCGGAAGATGTGGAATATTCATTTGAAAGGGGGATGGTTCAAGATTACGTCCTTGGACCACAATGGATGTTTTTTGAACCCCTTTTTGGTTTGGGAAATTACACCTCTCGAACCGACAGTGGTCTGATTCCGCTTGAGGAGATCAAGAATAAAGTAGAGGTCGATGGCCAATGGGTACAATTCAATCTGGCTACCCCATACGAACCGTTCTTACAGATTCTTGCCTCTTCTTGGGGTTCTATAGTTGATATGGATTGGTGTATAGAAAATGGTGATTGGAATGGAACTGAGGAATCATATGAAGCTTTGAATAACCCTGTTCCTGGTGGTTCTCCAATCAATTCGTTAACTAATGGTACTGGCCCATTCATATTAGAGCTCTGGGAACCAGGAATTCAAATAAGGTTAGTAAGAAATGATAACTATTGGGGTGCACCAGCCAGTTTTGAAAGAGTTATCACCCAAATAATTGACGAATGGGGCACCAGAAGATTGATGTTAGAAATAGGTGATGTTGATTGTGCTGCTGTTCCAAGTGAAGGAATCCCACAAACAAAAGAAATACCAGGAATTCTAGTTTATGAAAATGTACCTACGTTACTCAATCAAGCGTTTTTCTTCCAATTTGATATTGATCCTACCAGCACATTAATCGGCAGTGGCCAGTTAGATGGCAATGGTATACCCACTGATTTTTTCAGCGATATTGATGTACGCAAGGGTTTTGCTTATGCTTTCGATTGGGATACTTATATTGATGATGCAATGGCAGGTTATGGGGAGCAAATATCTTCACCGATAGTCAAAGGCATACCTTACTATAAACCCGACTGGCCAAGTTATGAGCTGGATCTGGTACAAGCAGAGGAGCACTTGCAAGAGGCTTGGGATGGATTACTATGGGAAAATGGTTTTGAAATAACGCTTGTATATGTATCAGGAGACATCACGGGAAAGATTGCCTGTGAAATATTACAAAACAATCTATTTGAGATCAATCCATTATTTAAAATAAATATTCAGTTAATGGCGTGGCCAACCATGCTCAGTGAGATGGTGATAGGACGTTTACCTATGTATGTAGCTGGTTGGACTGCTGACTATCCTGATCCCCACAATTTCGTCTTTCCTTATATGCATAGTAAAGGTACATTCGCACAATCGCAGCGATATAGTAATGAAGTAGTAGATGATCTTATTGAACAAGCAATCTCCTCAAATGACCATTCAGAAAGGCAAATACTTTATAATCAGATAGCAGAATTATATTATAACGAAGTCCCTAGCATCATGATGTCTCAAGTATTGGGTGTCTATTTCTTTCGAGACTGGATACAGGATTTTGTTTACAACCCAATAAGACCAGTATATGCAATGTATGCATATTACTTAAGTAAAGGATACTAGTAATTTAATAATAGTATACAGAAAATTAGTAAACATCCTGATACTTTCCGAATCCACGATAGTTATTTTTCATACTTCTTCCTTTATAAAATCCGCTCGCTGCCATTTATTTTTTCTTTCGTGAGTTTCCACTCAATAGATTGTGAGCGTTCAGCTAATTATGTTATTGTTTGGAATGGCGTTGTTCCGGAGGGCATATGAAGTTAGCTAGAATCATTGCACCATTTAGTCTTAGCGCAGTGCTTTTTATCCTCTCATACGTGTCCCTGAAAGATATTGGAAGTGGCTTTTACTCAATACTTCTAATGGTAATCGGGGTAGTACTCGTAGTTGTTGGCATTGCAGCTATTTTCTCAAATAAATGAAACCTTTTTCGAGAATGACCCTCTATCCCCTCTGGTTCAAATCCAGCCACTGCCAGA
>SOHS01000009.1 GCA_004377135.1 Dehalococcoidia bacterium
GGCTTTCACAAGACCTTCGGCTCAGCCGTATCCAGCGAAGAATACCTGGAGCAATTTGTAGAAGCCGAGGGCATTGTCGGTAAGATTGATATTTACGAAAAGATTCCCGTGGAGGTCAAGACCACCTCCACACCTATAGACAAGAAGGATTTATTGCAATACAGGCCAAATTATATCGAGCAATTGGGCATGTACTGTGCTATGGTCAATGCCCACGAGGGAGAAATTATCATCTATCAGCGCCAGGGAGAGGAATCGCCCTCGACTTCCCCTCTGGTTGTCTATCACGTTACTTTCCCGGACCTGGAGGCAATTCGAGAGGAAATGCGGCGGAGACGCGACCTCCTGGTGCAAGCGCTCATTTCCAACGATCCCAGTAATCTTCCCGTCTGTCCATGGTTCAACAGGCAGTGTGATTATTGCCAGGTATGCGACTGCAAGACTACATCAGTCCCAGCATCGCATGAGTTAGCTGAGTTAGCCGGGGAAATTTATGTCGATAGCACAACCTGCGAGCAACTCCTCAGCAAAATGGCCGGGGCTCAACCATCCCAACTGTTTAGCATCAACGATATCGTTTTCCCCCGCAAAGCATATTTTGAGCGCCTTAAGCTGAGTGAAGGAGTTCGAGAAGAGAAGGAAGAGTATCTTCGTTCCATGGATGAGCGTGGCTTTTTCGACGCCCTCCGCGATTCGCTATACTTCGGTGCCCCGGGCGAAGCGCAGAAGATTCCTGTGAAACATGCGCCACTAGCCGACCTGGTTCGAACCTGGCAGAACTTGCCTACTATCCTGCGCGACCCAAAATTTTCTTCACTGGTGGAAAGGGAACGCTTGCCCCGGACATTCTCTCATTACTTCCTCCGGCTGGGATTTGACTGCGCCTTAACAGAGAACACAAAAGGCAGGCTGCTGCTCTATTATGTTAGAGTTCCCAAAGAGGATGCCAAACTGATGGTCTATGATGTAAACTTCAGGAATTTGAATGCTGTTAAAGCTGAAGCATTACGCCGACTTGAGCTTTTGGAAAAGGCGACATCACCACTGCAGCTCCCCAAATGCCCTTCTTGGCTGTGCTCTTACTGCGACTACAGGCTTGAATGTGGCGAAGCGTGACATAGGTGTGAATCTAGGAGGAATCTGGTCTACCGAATGGCCCGGTTGGCATGAGGCAAAAGGAAAATTCGTATATACCTAAGTCATAGAGATTTGCCAATGTATAATTGAGTTGATTGGAGTAGTGGAAATGCTAAAAGGAATACATTTTCTCCTGAGCTATAAATGCGATTCAGAATGTGACCATTGTTTTTTGTATAGCGGTCCACAGGCAAAGGGAACCTTCACGCTGGATCAGATAAAGAAGGTCTTCAATGAGTTAACTAAAATTGAAACAATAGAATGGGTATATTTTGAAGGTGGTGAACCGTTTTTATTTTACCCTCTAATGTATGAGGGCATCAGGATCGCCGGTGGCATGGGGTTCAAAACGGGAATAGTAACTAACGCATACTGGGCAACATCAGAGGGGGACGCAGAACTGTGGCTAAAGCCACTTCACGATTTGGGAGTATCCGCTATAAGCATAAGCGACGATACATTTCATTATGAAGACAACAAGGCAAGTCCTTCCAAACATGCCTTAAATGCTGCGAGAAAGCTAGGTGTGTCCTCTGGATCGATTGGTATTGATAAGCCTACGGTTGAAGAGGGTATTGACAAGGAGCAGGCCAAAGGAAAACCGGTTATTGGCGGTGGCGTGATGTTTAGAGGGAGAGCAGTCGAGAAGTTGATAGAAGGCCTTCCTCGAAGACCATGGGAAGAATTCACAGAATGTCCTTACGAGGACCTCAGGAATCCCAAGAGGGTGCACCTCGACGCATATGGCAACATCCACCTCTGTCAGGGTTTAAGTATGGGCAATATGTGGGATGTTTCATTATCAAAGATAGTCAGGCAGTATAATGCTAATTCGCATCCAATCTGTGGACCTCTGCTCAACGGAGGCCCTGCCCTTTTGGCTAAAGAATATGACGTCCAACATGAGGATGAATATGTTGATGCCTGTCATATGTGCTATCTTGTTCGCCTGGCGTTGATAGATAGATTCCCGCAATACCTTGCACCAAGGCTAGTTTATGGATTGTAATAAGAATCGTCAGCTTCATATGACATCGCATGAAGAATTCGTACTTTATCACACACACCCAAATCGTTCGCCACCGATCAGAACTTCTTCTATGATAAAAACTTCATACGAAGCGTCGAAAGAAAAGAGACAACAACATGAATCTATCTGAGGAACAGAAAATTGTGTCCATAATGAAGGACAATTTTCTCCACGCGTCTCTCGCCACCTGTGATGGTGACCAACCAAGAGTCCGTACAGTCTCACCGATAGTCGAAGACGATATGTCTATGTGGGTAACAACCCGTAGCACTTCCAGAAAGGTAAAACAACTGCGAGAGAATCCCAAGATTTGTCTTGCTTTTGTGGAACCGCCTGACGGAGATAAGGCCGCCATCGTCATCGGTGAAGCCCGAATAATCCCGGATATAGAAAAGAAAAAAAGAGTGTGGAAGTTGGCACCATTCGATTTATACGAACATTTCCCGAATGGTCCAGACTCCGATGATTTTTGCCTACTGAAGATCGTCATCAAAAGGATCGAATGGAGAGACAGCTGGGTAGACGGAGCGAAAATCTACGAGCCGCCTCAAAAATAAGCTGGAATACAGATTATGAAAGAAGATTACTGCACTCCCTCTAACAGAGCACACCTGGCTTCATATCTTCGGCACTTCGCTCGGGTTCCTCGCTTAACTCGGGACTTCAGATACGTTCTTCCGTTATGTGGAATTCTTGGAGGACGATGCAAGGATGAACATCGAAATCGTGAACCTTACTGAACAAGACCTCATAGATGCTCGGGAATGGTCCCCTCACCCCTTTAGCTCCAAGTATTGCATTTATTGGGAATATCCCGAGGACTGCGTGGATCCAGCAACCGAACAGAAAGAAGCGATGTTTACCACCATCGATTTGTCCGAGAACGGCTGAACTTATACAGTCCGTTTTATGGTGGTATTACGTGATAGTGTGATGGCATTTGGAAACGCATTAAAAGGAGGTGTCAAGTGGAACACTACAAACTCTTTATCAATGGCGAATTTGTCGACGCCGCGGATGGAAAGACTTTTGAATCAATTGATCCCGGCACTGAATCACCCATAGCCACGGTAGCGCAAGCAGGAAAAGCCGATGCAGAGGCAGCTATAGCAGCGGCTCGTAAGGCTTTCGACAGTGGAATCTGGAGTGATCTTACTCCAACCGTGCGACTGGCAAAAATGCAGAATCTTGCAGACCAGATAGCACAACAGGGGCTGCGCCTGGCTACAATTGAATCCATGAACGCCGGCCAGGTCCTATCTCTGGCTAAGCTCATGCCCTTAATCAGTATAACTTTTATACGCAATTTGAGCTTGGCAGCGGCAACAAGATTTCCCTGGGAGGAGGACATGCCTGTATCTGGGAATGCGTTTGCTCCGGCCCGTGAATATGTCCGCAGGGAACCGGTGGGGGTATGCGTGGGAATTGTCCCCTGGAACTTCCCAATGTACATAGCCCTCTGGAAGATCGTACCAGCCTTGATAACCGGGAACACGATTGTTGTGAAACCGTCTTCGGTAACCCCGTTGAGCGCACTCATCCTTGCTGAAGCCGCCAAAGCGGCAGGCATTCCTGATGGGGTAATAAATGTCATAGCCGGACCAGGGCCAGAGCTGGGCGAAGTTCTGTGTACGCACTCAGATGTGGATAAGATAGCCTTTACCGGCAGCACGGAAACTGGACGTGAAATCATGAAAATGGCATCCGATACGGTGAAAAAGTTGACACTCGAACTCGGCGGCAAGTCAGCTAATATCATACTTGACGACTCGGACATGGACCTGGCCGTGGAAGGCGCCTGCTACGGCACCTTCTTCAACCAGGGAGAGGTATGCACGGCGGGCGCACGCATATTAGTAGCCTCAAAGATTCATGATGAGTTTCTCGACAAGATGAAAAAGCGGGTGGAATCTCTCCGTATCGGATACCAGATGGACCCCACTTCTCACATGGGGCCCCTTGTCAGCAAGCAGCAGCTGGCTAAGGTTGAAAGTTATGTAAACCTAGGGCAAGAAGAGGGTGCGGAGCTCGTCACCGGCGGCGAACGTGCAGAAGTGCCCGGAATCAAAGGAGGATATTACTATGCCCCCACTATCTTCACCAACGTTAATAATAAAATGCGTATCGCACAGGAGGAGATATTCGGCCCGGTTGCTTGTGTAATAAAATTTGACAGTGATGAAGAAGCAGTGGCCATCGCCAATGACTCCATTTACGGGCTGGCAGGCGGGGTATTTTCTTCAAATACGGCCAGGGCCGAGCGTGTAGCCCGTGGCGTCCGTACAGGGACGATGTGGATAAACAACTACCATATATTTTCGGATTTCTGCCCCTTTGGCGGTTACAAGCAGTCTGGAGTGGGCCGAGAATTCGGCCTGGAAAGCCTGCGTGAATATACCCAGGTCAAGCGAATACATGTCAACTCTATGGCCGATGCAAAGAGTAATATGAACTTCCAGATTCTATCGGACTATAAGAAAGTAGATAGTTTTGGATACAATTGCCCCACTAACGTAGTAGTCGGCCACGGGGCACTGGCTTCAATCAGCAAGGCTGTTGTCGACCTCGGCTGTCGCCGGGCTCTGGTTCTTACCGACCCAGGAGTCAACAAAGCAGGGCTTGCCCAGTTGGCGAAGGATGCTCTTGCGGATTTTTGTGTAGGCATCTATGACAATATTGCGTCGGAGCCCGACCTGGAAACGGTAGATGCTGCCACTGCCGTAGCCCGCGAACAGAAGGCAGATTGCATAGTCAGCGTCGGCGGCGGTAGCGTTATCGATACTGCAAAAGGGGCCTGCGTAATCTTAAAGAGCGGCGGCAAGGCAAATGACCATCTGAACTTTTTGATACTTACCGAACCGCAAACTCCACATATTGCCATTCCGACAACAGCAGGAACAGGTAGCGAGGTAACAAATATAGCTGTACTTACCAGCAAGGTCGCCGCACGCAAACTCTACATAGTAGACACACGAATTATGCCGAATGTGGCCATTCTAGACCCACGTTTCACCATGTCTATGCCCAAGGATCTAACAGTCAATACCGCCATGGATGCCATGACGCATGCCATTGAGGCTATGACAAGCACTATGGCAAACAAGATATGTGACGGTATGGCATTGCAGGCTATACGCCTGATCAACGAAAATCTGCCGCTGGTCGTAGCCGACGGTAAGAATGAAAAGGCACGGCTCAACATGCAGCTAGCGGCTACCATGGCAGGTTGGGCATTCACAATCGCTCAGGTCGGTCTAGTACACGCCATGGCGCATACAATAGGGGTAATGCACCATATCTCACATGGAGCAGCCTGCGGCATATTGCTTCCCAAGGTAATGCGGTATAACGTGGATCATGCAGCCGACAAGCTAGTTCAGGTAGCACAGGCTCTGGGAGTTGACACCGTCGGCATGACAGAGCACGATGCCGCCCTAGCAGCAGCGGATGCGGTGGAGGATTTGATGAAAAAGGTGGGCCATCCCATAAGGCTGCGCGACGTGGGCGTTCCGGAAGAGAACCTGGCAATATGCGCATTTCATGCACTTGCCGATACGGCTGTCCTTTTCAACGGGCGCCCTACCAGCGACCCAAACGAAGTTCTGCAAATTTACAGCCAGGCTTATTAGAGCTAACGACCATATGGTTATTTTATGATAAAATAAAACTTGGAGATGTAAGCGATGAATTGGTTAGACATAGTCATAATAGTCGTTGCAGTTTTATTGGGTATCGTGGGCTTGCGGCAAGGAATTATCAGGACAGTATTTGGCATTGCCGGCTTAATAGGTGGCATAGTTTTAGCCGGGCGTTATTACGACGAGCTTGCGGCATTGCTTTCTTCCAGCGGTGCTACCTGGGTCAAAATAGCTGCTTATGTCATCATCCTAATAGCTACTTTAATTGTAGCTGGTGTGATTGGCCGATTCGTAGCCAAACTGATTCACCTCGTCCTGCTTGAGTGGCTGGATAGGCTTGTGGGCTTCATCCTCGGCGTCTTTATAGGAGGTCTGTTATGTGCTGCTGTTCTCGCTATTGCAGTTAAGTATGACCCAGGCACGGAGGCAGTTATTAGTCAATCGGGATTAGCCAAATTCCTGATGGAAGGATTCCCATTGTTATTAGCACTTCTGCCCGTGGAATTTGATTTCATTCGCGACTTCTTTTCACCATCCGGGTAGATTTATTACAAGCTAGCGTGTAATTTACTCCCCAAGAACTTCATCTAATACCTTTTTGAGTTCCTTCTTAGGCTTGTAGCCGATAATTTGCTGAACGGGTTGACCGTCTTTAAACACGAGCATAGTGGGAATGGCGGCTACTCCGTACTTGGCAGCCAGAGGACCATTCTCATCTACATTCACTTTAGCGAAGTCTATCTTACCAGTATATTCTTTCTCTAATTCCTCCAGAACAGGAGCAGCAGCCAGGCAAGGACCACACCATTGTGCCCAGAAATCTACCATAACTGGCGACTTCGATTGCAGAACAACATTTTGAAAGTTATCCTCACCTACTATTGATTGTATCATTGTGCTGACCTCCTTGTTTAAAATGTTATATCTAAAGAAAAAAAGTTAATGGCATTTCTCGTTGTCTGTTCAGCAATCTCAGTCTCATCAATTCCTTTAAGTTGAGACACGGCTTCCAGGTCTCTTAAAACGTCAGCGGGCTTGGACTCATATCGTGCTGCTCTTCCATAAGTAACAGGGCAATCTGTCTCCAGAAGTAATCTTTGCAGAGGCGCTTCTCTGACTGCCCTTCTATGCTCTTCATGATACTCCACGGCTGGTGTGGCAGAAACAAAATAGCCATCGTCAATTATACCCCTAAGAACACTGGAAAAGCCAGTGAACCAATGAAAAACGGCTTTACCTATACCGATATCCTGAATCAGGTATAGCGCATCCTTCCAGGCATACCTACTGTGAATTACCGCTGGCTTAGCATATTGCACAGCTATATTCAGAAGCCGGCCAAGAACCTCTTTCTGCAATTCCTTGGACGCTACCTTCAACACTCTCTTGTCATAGTCCAGACCTATTTCACCAACAGCAACCGCTGAAGCAATATTTTGCTCAATAAATCGCAGATTATCATCTATCTCAAAAGTTCCAAGATTACCTAGCTCCCAGGGATGTAAGCCTAAAGCGGGATAGACAAAACGGCAATGTTTTTGCGATATTTCCAATGTTTTTATGTTCGATTGGTGGTTCGACCCCACAGCTACTATGGCAATAACGCCTGCTTTTTTAGCTTCCTCGAGCATCAAATCGAGGTTTTTCAGTTCGTCCAGATGGGCATGAGTATCGATGAGCTTGTACACTAGATTTTCTTCTCTTTAAGCATGGCCTTGTAATACTTAAGCCCCGCCTCAGTCGGCTTGTAGCCGTAGAGGTAGAACCTATCTTCTCGTTCTCTGGTAATTAAATTTGCCGATACCAATGCTCGTAACATTGCCTCGCCAAAGTACCCAGCCAAATTAAGGTGATGGTCAGGAATTGCTTTGTTAGTCGATTCATACTCCCGGCAAATAGCGGCCAAGAGCTTCGCCGGCTCCCTTTCCAGGTTCTGGAGGAGAGCTTGCATAGTCTCTGTCTGCTTTACTACGTCAACAAAATCTTCGAAAGCACCCATGTCCGCTAACTCCTAATTTTAACAGTAATGAAGAGGTCACCTGGAGTCCTCCCTGCCAATCCCATCCCCCTCAGTCTTACCTTCGTGCCCTGGGTAACTCCTGGTGGGACTTTGACTATAAGTTTTTTCTTTTCCTTGCCTCTCTTATATTTTATTTTCTTATCAACACCGGATGCAGCTTCCTCCTGAGAGAGATAGATTTCATGGTACAAATCCTCTCCCTTGCTCTGCCAGGAGAGTTCCCGCACACCTAGCATTCTCTTAAGAGTAAACCTGATGACCTTGCCGAAAAGCCGTAATAATAAAGGTGGTCTATACTCCGAAGTCGCTGTGGACCAATCTCTTTCTGATGGTTGACTCGAGGAGGTGAAAACAAAACCTCTGCCACCAAAGAATAAATTGTCCACAAATCCCTCATCGAACCTCAAACCGGCTTCCTGAAACATCCTTGCCAGCTCTTGAACTAAATAAGGATTGGTAAAGGCATCCGCAAACACTTGCTCCTGGCTGTAATAGCGCCCACCAGCATATTGAGCACCATATCCAGCAAAACCGGCCTGTCTCATTCTATCATATTCCTGCCGCTTCACTTCGTCGCCCAATACGGCATAGGCTTCGTTGATTTCCTTAAATCTTTCCTCGGCCCACTGCTCATTTCCTAAATTCTTGTCGGGATGATATTTCATGGCAAGCTTTCTGAAGGCACGTCTTATTTCCTGGCGACTAGCCTTCTCAGAAACACCAAGAATAGAGTAATAATCCTTTGTACCGCGATACATTTTCCCGAAAAGATATTTTAGCGATTAAAGCTCGCTGCGGCAACTAAACCAAGGCCAATAATCACTGATATTGACACCTTGGTTAAGCGATGCTATAGTGAAAAAAAAGCTAACATACTGAATGAGGTGCAAGGATGAACTATGGGCGTGAGTTATTGAAGGGAAACACTGATTCTTTACTGCTCTGCTTAATTAGTCGTCAACCTACCTATGGCTACCAAATAGTAAAGGAACTGGAGAAAAGGAGTAATGGGTATTTTCAGTTTAAAGAAGGTACCCTTTATCCCGCCCTCCATCGCTTAGAGCGAGACAACCTTATCAATGGTAAATGGCAGATACTACCTAATGGACAACAAAGACGTTATTACTACATAACTGAAAGAGGGCAGCAGGTCCTGGCTAACAGGTTGGCTACATGGCAGGATTTTTCTACGGCAGTTAAAGCAGTTGTGCAAACAGAAACAACCTAGGGCTAAAATGTTGAGTAGCATAAGCCATTATTTAAACAGGTTTAAAGATTGCCTCCACATTGACCAGACTATAAGGGACGGTGTGGCTGAGGAGCTTTACACACATCTCGAAGATAAAACTCAGGAGCTAGAAGAAAATGGGCTAAGCAGAGAGGAAGCCGGCAAAATCGCGGTACAATCTCTGGGCTCGCCTGAATTAATTGCCCAGCAAATCTATGAAACACATGCTCAAGGGACCTGGAAAGAGGCACTTTTCAGTGCCTTGCCCCACTTGCTGGTTGCTTTGCTCTTCACTTCATATTACTGGCAAAACATCATCTACGCGTCAATTATATTAGCGCTAACCGTTGGCATAGCGATTTATGGTTGGCATCGAGGTAAGCCAATATGGCTCTTCCCCTGGTTAGGATACTACCTTATGCCAGTAGTAATTACCGGGATATTGCTTCTTTCCCTTCCCCAAGGTTGGGGCTGGATAGCAGCGCTCATCTATATCCCCTTGGCTCTTTTTGTTTTTATCCATATAGTGAGACAAACCGCAAGGCGGGATTGGCTATACGCATCACTGATGCTAGCCCCTATGCTTGTGACATTCACTTGGTTTTCATCCTTGGGCACAGGAAATGAGCTTTTGGCAAGCGACTGGATAGCACGCTTGCAGACAAATGCACTTTGGATAGTTATTAGTTTTATTGCCTTGGCAGGAGCAACTATCGCCTTCATCCGCCTCAAGCCGCGCAGGTATAAAATCCTTAGTTTATTAATTCCACCTCTTGTAATCTTACTCTCGGTAACCATGGCAAGCCGAGGGAACATTAATTCCTGGGGTTGGCTGATATTACTCTTTTCTTTATTCGCCTTTGCTATCCCGGTATGGATGCAAGCCAGAGCATACCAATAGTCATCACTGAAAAACTCCATCCTTCAGTATCCCCAAAATCTACACAGTGGCATTTCAAGGAATCTACGAAATCCCCTCGCAAAATCAAAATATCTTACGGGGCAAGGGAGCGAAGCGGATTTTCCGTGGGGTACTAAAGAGCCGAAGATTAACTCTGTTTCTGACTCCACAAGCTAGGTTGGGGCTGAATATCCCTTTTGTAAGGCAGCCCTAAGTGTTCATAAGCAAGCCTAGCAGCTACTCTGCCACGAGGCGTCCGTTCCAGAAAACCTAACTGAAGAAGATATGGCTCGTAAACATCCATAATAGTATCAGCATCCTCGTTAATAGAAGCAGCAATGGTATCTAGACCTACAGGACCACCGTCAAATTTGTCAATTATTGTATGCAACACTCTATGATCTATGTCATCCAGGCCCACAGAATCTATTTCCAGCTTTGAAAGTCCTTCCAGGGCTACCTCCTTGGTGACCACTCCATTTGCCATGACTTGAGCATAATCCCTTATTCTCTTCAGAAGACGATTGGCCACTCGAGGAGTACCTCTAGCACGCTGGGCAATCGGGACAAGCCCCTCTCTTTCTGCTTTCACCTTAAGGATAGTTGCTGACCTCTCCAAAATCGTCTGTATTGCTGCCTCGTCGTAGAAACCAAGATGATATGTCACCCCAAATCTATCGCGAAGGGGAGGACTCAGTAGAGCAAAGCGCGTAGTAGCTCCGATCAAGGTAAAGTGGGGCAAATTCAACCGTAAATTTCTAGCAGCTGGGCCTTTCCCTAAAAAAATGTCAAAAACAAAATCCTCCATTGATGGATAGAGTTTTTCTTCTATTGTATGACTAAGCCTGTGTATCTCATCAATAAAAAGGATATCCCCCTCATGCAGATTAGTAAGAATAGCCGCTAAGTCCCCAGTGCGTTCTACCGCCGGCCCGGAACTAACTTTAATATTAACCCCCATCTCAGCAGCGATGATGTAGGCAAGAGTAGTCTTTCCCAAACCGGGAGAACCATAAAGAATGATATGGTCTAGTGGCTCGCCTCTTTTTTGAGCAGCGAGAATAGCTATTTTGAGATTATCTTTAATTTTTTCTTGACCTATGAATTCACTAAGGCGTCTAGGACGAAGGTCAAAGTCAATAAAACTATCCTCGGTTGCTGTTTTACCTGAAATAAGCCGCATCGCTAAACTTTGGGAGTGAAAATTTTACTGGCTCTCTAATTCTAAAGGCTCAGTCTCCTTTTCCTCCAGACTTTCCAAATCCAATCTCTTTTCATCATCAGGACTCACAGAGAGAACTCGAGATGGGATAAGCTTACCGAGAATAACATTCTCCTTGAGGCCACGAAGCCCATCCACCTTGCCTTTGACCGCGGCATCAACAAGAACACGGCCGGTTTCTTGGAAAGAAGCAGCTGCTAGCCAACTGTCCTTGCTTAAGCTAGCTCTGGTTATCCCGAGAAACGCAGCTTGAGCCGTTGCTGGCTCACCCCCCTCAGCCAACACCTTGGCATTTATATCCTCATAGTCAAATCGACCAACTAACTCACCAGGCAGAAGCTTCGTATCTCCTGACGAAATAATTCTCACGTTGCTCAACATCTGCCGAACAATGACGGCAATATGTTTATCATGTATAGTCACCCCTTGTGTGCGATATACTTTTTGTATTTCATCAATCAGATATTGCTGGACTGCATACTTGCCCATAACACGCAAGATATCATGAGGGACAACGGGACCTCTGGTAAGCCTATCGCCCGCTTTGACCTTGTCCCCTGACTGAACAAGCAAAGATGTACCATGGGGGACGCTATATTCCCTCTCTTCCCTCTCTTCATATCTAACATAAACACGGTCACCCTCAATGACGACTTGACCAGCTACTCTGGCTACTAAAGATGGAGATTGCCCTGCTTCACCATCGCTAACAGCTGGTAATTTCTTGCTAGTCTTCTTTGG